>NZ_QUMC01000002.1:0-185454 GCF_003481925.1 Butyricicoccus sp. OF10-2
TGAAAGCGTGGTTTCATCGAGAGGCTGCTCGAAAAACGGAGTTTTTGACAGCCTCACGCGCTGCTTACTGCAGCGCGTGCATTCCCTGTGTGTGATAGGTAATCAGCTGATTCAGTCCGGCACGGACCTCGCTCGGGCGAACGCGGTTCTTGAGGATATGCACCGTCCCGTCCACCAGATTGCGTGCCATGATCTGCGCCATCATCGGGCTGTTCTCCTCGTCGGCCAGCATGGGCACGATCTTGGACGCAATCAGTTCAATCATTACCGGCCGCAGGTTTTCATATCGAGTGCCGTTGGCCTGCTCCATGATAAGAAGAAGGCCGTATTTCTCCGCCAGCAGCAGCGAGAGTACCTCCTCAGTGAGCAGCATGCGGAATTCCTGCGCGTCCATGTTCAGGTCAAACCGCATGCTGCGGAAGCGCAGGATCATGCGCTTCAGGCCGTCTGCAGCGCTGTCGGTCAGCTCGTAGAACAGCTCCTCCTTGTTTTTGAAGTAGTGGTAGAGATTGCTCTTGCTGATATTTACCTTGTCCGCGATCATCTGCAGTGAGGTGCGGTCGTACCCGCGCTGCAGGAATAAATGCTCGGATTCGAGCAGAATTTTGTGTCGAAGTTCGTCTTTTAGTACCTGCACAATAAGGACCACCCGTTCATTTCTTACATTTATTATAAAACAGGGCGACATAAATTGTCAAGAAAGCATAAAAAATTGAGAATGCAAGATGGAGAATTAGCGTGATGTTTTACCTTTGCGTGGGAGCACAATGTGCTCTCCTTACGGGATATCGTGTGCATCCCGTTACAAATTGATTTTCAATTCTTCTCAACCAAAAGAGTGCAAAAAAAGAACCCGATAATTCGGGTTCTTTTGCTTTGTACTTACGCGCCGAATACCTTGAGGACAAAGCCTGCGGCAACAGCGGAGCCGATGACACCGGCTACGTTCGGGCCCATCGCGTGCATGAGCAGGAAGTTTGCCGGATTGGCCTTCTGACCCTCAACCTGCGAAACGCGGGCTGCCATCGGAACGGCAGATACACCGGCCGAGCCGATCAGCGGGTTTACCTTGCCGCCGGTCAGCTTATACATAACCTTGCCGAACAGCAGGCCGCCGACGGTCGAGAATGTGAACGCAATCAGGCCAAGGATGATGATCTTGATGGTCTCCCAGGTCAGGAAGGTGGACGCAATCGCCTTGCAGCCTACCGACAAACCGAGGAAGATGGTGACGATGTTGCACAGCGCGTTCTGCGCGGTGTCGCTCAGGCGGTCGGTTACGCCGCACTCACGCAGCAGGTTGCCCAGCATGAGCATGCCGATCAGCGGAGCGGTATCCGGAATCAGCAGGATAACAATGATGGCAACTGCGATCGGGAATACGATCTTCTCGGTCTTGGAAACCTGACGCAGCTGCTCCATCTTGACCTCGCGCTCCTTCTTGGTTGTCAGCAGGCGCATGATCGGCGGCTGGATAAGCGGTATGAGCGCCATATACGAGTACGCCGCAATAGCAATGGCGGGCAGGTAATCCGGCGCCAGACGGGAAGCGACCAGAATGGAGGTCGGACCGTCCGCACCGCCGATGATGGCGATGGCTGCCGCTACTGCGCCCGGGAAGCCGAGCACCAGCGCCAGCAGGAATGCAGAAAAGATGCCGAGCTGTGCCGCTGCACCCAGCAGCAGCGAGGACGGGCGCGCGATCAGCGGGCCGAAGTCGGTCATGGCACCGATGCCCAGAAAAATGATGGACGGATAAATCGCATGCTGGACGCCCTGATAGAACACCCACAGCATGCCGGGACTGGAACCGTCAACCGGTGCATTGAGCAAACCGGTCAGCGGCAGATTGGCCAGCAGCATGCCGAATGCAATCGGAACGAGCAGCAGCGGCTCAAACTTTTTGCCGATACCCATGTACAGCAGCACGCATGCAATGATGATCATGATTAGGCTGCGCGGGTCCTCCGCGAAGGACGCGAAGCCCGAGCTTGCCAGAATGCTGCCTAATGCACCGAAAAACGAAAATTGCATAGTACGCGCCTCCCGTTACATCGTGCAGAGTGCTGCGCCGGTCTGTACGGAAGCGCCCTTCTGTACGCAGACAGAGCCGACCGTGCCGTCATGCGGTGCGCAGATCTCGTTCTCCATCTTCATGGCCTCGAGAATAAACAGCACATCGCCGCCCTTAACGGCCTGACCTGCCGTGCATCGGATATCCAGAATGGTGCCCGGCATGGGCGCTGCGACGGTCTCGCCACCTGCAGGCGCTGCTGCGGGTGCTGCTGCCGGAGCCGGCGCTACCGCGGGTGCCGGTGCTGCTGCAGCCGGTGCCGGTGCGGGAGCCGCGCCGGTCGGAACTGCGCTTACCGACCCCTTTTCTACTTCTACTTCAAACTGCTTGCCGTTAAGCGATACCTGATATTTCATGTTTCTTTTCTCCCCTTAAACCGCCTTGATGGACTTAAATACAAGCTGATCGAGCGGAATGCCCGTTTCGTGGCTGACGATAGCCATAACGCAGGCCGCCTCCACCTCGCTGACGCCTTCCAGCTTGACCTGCGGAGCAGGTGCCGGTGCTGCTGCCGGAGCTGCAGCCGCCGGAGCCGCTGCACCGACCGAAGCCGGATGCGCGGTGTGCTTTTCGAGCGCGCCCATCACACGGGAAATAACAGCGATGACACCCCAGAGAAGTGCCAGCATCAAAAATACAATAACGATACCGGACAGGGCGATCATGAGCGCGTCCAGTACGCTAATCGGATCGTGTACCATGCTCACTTAACCTCCTTGAACGAATAGCTTGCGGTGAAGGTCTGTTCCCGACGCTCAAAGAACTGCTCTGCCTGCTGCGGGAATGCGATATAGGACAGGACGTCCTCTTCACTGCGGGCATGCGTGCCGAGATGCTCGCGTGCAGCCGGAAATTCCGGCTCAAGCGTATCGGCAAAGCGGCCGGTCATCGGCTGCTCGTCGCCGAGCACCTGCTTGGCGAGTTCGGGATTGACTTCGCCCGGTGCCTTGCCGTATTCGCCGCGGATGTAGCTCTTGATCTCCTTGCCGATCGACTTGTAACGGCCGCCGAGGAGAACGTTGACCGTTGCCTGTACGCCGACCATCTGCGAAAGCGGCGTTACCAGCGGCGGATAGCCCATATCGGCACGCACGCGCGGCGTTTCGGCGAGTACCTCATCGAGACGGTCGATTGCGTTCTGTGCCTTCAGCTGTGCCACCAGATTGGACAGCATGCCGCCCGGGATCTGGTACACGAGCGCATCGGTCTTGGTGGACAGGACATACGGGTCGAACATACCGCTCGCCGCGAACTTGTCCTTGACCGGCACGAAAAATTCGTTGATCTCATGCAGCGTTTTGGAATCCACGCCGCAGTCATAGCCCATCTGCTGGAGCGCGTAGACCATGGACTCGGTCGCCGGCTGGCTGGTGCCGCCCGACATGCACGAGGTCGCACAGTCGATGCCGTCCGCACCGGCTTCCGCTGCCTTCAGATAAGTCATATAACCCAGACCGGTGGTCGCGTGTGTATGCACATAAACCGGAATTTTGATGTTCTGCTTGAGTGCGGTAACCAGGTCATAGCACTCCTGCGGAGACATAATGCCCGCCATATCCTTAATGCACAGCGAGTTACAGCCCATGGCTTCGATCTGCCTGCCGAGCGAAACGAACATCTCCAGATTGTGGATCGGACTCAGTGTGTAACAGATACAGCCCTGTGCATGGCCGCCTGCCTTGAGACATTCGTCCACAGCGGTCTCGATGTTGCGCAGATCGTTCAGCGCATCAAAAATACGGATGATATCCATGCCGTTCTCGATGCTCTTGCGGACAAAACGGCGCACGGTATCATCCGAATAATGGTGATAGCCGAGCAGGTTCTGACCGCGCAGCAGCATCTGCAGCTTGGTGTTCTTCATGTGAGATTTGATCTTGCGCAAACGCTCCCACGGATCCTCATGCAGATAGCGCAGGCAGGAATCAAAGGTCGCACCGCCCCAGCACTCAATCGAGTGATAACCGGCCTGATCCATCTCATCGAGAATGCCCTCAAAATCCTCAAACGGCATTCGCGTCGCAATCAGCGACTGCTGCGCGTCACGCAGCACCGTTTCGGTGATGTGCATTTGTTTCACAAGTATGCCCCCTCCTTCGGGAAATAAATGGGTTTCATGATTCCCCTCATTAACCCCATATATATAATTGTATCATATCACTTTCTGCACCCGCTTGCAAGATTATGATTTTTTAATTTTGCACAGCTGCACTTTACTTTTTTCACCGCATTCGGAATTGACTTTTTGCTCTCAATGCAGTAATATAAATATATCGCGTGCTGCGATTCCGCACGAAAGAGCCGCTCGCGAAAACTTTTGTTTTTATGTCTCAGTAGCTCAGTTGGATAGAGCACATGCCTCCTAAGGTTGCGTTACAACGGCCACCTCAAAAAAAACTAAATAAGGGATTGCAGTTCGACTTTGATCGGGCTATAATCATATATCAGACACGTCCATATAGCTCAGCTGGATAGAGCACACGCCTCCTAAGCGTGGGGTCGGAGGTTCAAATCCTCTTATGGACGCCAGTGAACAACGCCGAAAGCCTTTGTTTTCAAGGGTTTTCGGCTTTTCTTATATAAAAAGCTACGAAAAAGCTCTTTCACTGTATGAGATAAAATTCTACTCCAAAATTTGATTTTTGACAACCCCTCCAGAATCGAACGGTTGTTATAAGACAAAATCGCCAGCTAATTTTTAGCAGAAAACGGGCTGTTCTTGCTAATGAAAATGCCCTTCCTGCTAATCAGCCCCAAAATCGTGCCAAAAATCCAGCTAATCAAAAAAGGCGGATGTTTTGAATACCATGCAGTTATAGCAGATAAAATTAAATATCGTTATGTACATAGAGCGTCTATTTGCCCCGCATTGGGGATGGATAGGCGCTCTTTTTTTATGCCCAAACCCATGGGCAAATACAAGAGATTGGAGGTGTTTTATTTGAGCAAGCCTGTTTATACCGCAGACAAGCCGAGCGACTGTCATTACTGCTACTTCTGGACGAATGGCAGAAAGGGCTGCCGTCTGGGTAGAAATAATTGCTACTACTTAATCTCTTTGCCGCCGAAACCCAAGTCGGAATGTGATGGCTGTCCCTATGGGCGAGATCACCCGTGCATTGGTTGGTGTACGAAGAAGGTTATGCGTGAAGTGGGGCTTCGTTGATATGGATGTGTATGAACAGGAATACCGCTTCTACTATTTTGCCCGATGTCCTTACGAAAAGACGGATACGACTTTCCGCAGCATTCCGCTGACAACAGAAAGTTTTCCGCAGAAAGAAGGTGGTGAAGCCGTGTGAGTTTTGATTATTTTTACGGTCAGCAATCCGATCTATTCACATTCTATCGAGTTCCGAAGGTGTTGTTCACGAACGAGAGGTTCTGGAATATTTCTGCCGATGCCAAGATGCTGTATGGCATTTTGCTTGACCGCATGAGCCTGTCTGCCAAGAATGGTTGGATAGATAAAAACGGTAGAGTGTATATCATTTTTACAATCGACGAAGCGAAGATGGCTCTGAACTGTGCTGAACAAAAGGCTATCAAGCTGCTCAGTGAACTTGAGAAGAAAGCAGGATTGATTGAACGTAAGCGCCAGGGTTTGGGAAAGCCCAACCTGATCTATGTGAAGAACTTTATCTCTGCTGTGGATTCACAACTCTTGAATTGTGAAAATCACAATTCTGGAACAATGGAAATCACAACTCAAGAACTTCCGAAATCACAATGTAATAATACTGATATTAAAAATACTGAATTTAGTGATACTGATTCTATCTTTCCTTCCGGAATGGTGGAATGATGGACGAGAATGACCGGTATCAAGAATACTTTGATTATTTCTCGGATCAGCTTAGTATGGATTTGTTGAAGAAGGATTACCCTTACGATTCCGAAATGCTGGATAACATTCTGGAGTTGATCGTTGAAACAGTTTGCACGAAGCGACCGTTGATTCGCATTGGTGCAGAGGAGCGTCCGGCAGAAATTGTCCGCAGTCGGTTTATGAAACTGAATGCCGAACACATTCGATATGTTATGGACTGCTTCAAGGAGAACACCACAAAGATTAGAAATATCCGTCAGTATATGCTGACTACGATATACAATGCGCCGACGACAATAGACACCTACTACGATGCTCTTGTTCGGCACGATATGTCACACGGATATTTGGAAGGAGGATTTAAGAAATTGAAAATGAAGCGAGAGGAAGGAGAGTGACGATAAATGTCGAAAAAAGCAACCATCATTGCGGTGGTCAATCAGAAAGGAGGCACTGGAAAGACCACCACCACCGAGAATCTGGGCGTTGGCTTGGCTCTTGAAGGAAAAAAGGTGCTTCTGGTAGACACCGATCCCCAGGCTTCCCTGACGGTCAGTTTGGGCAATCCCTGCCCGGATGATCTGTCTCCGACACTTTCCGATCTGATGGGAAAGATTATGATGGAAAACCCTATTACTCCCGATGAAGGGATTCTTCATCATCCGGAGGGCGTTGATTTGGTGCCGTCCAACATCGAACTCTCAGGTATGGAGGTAGCACTGGTCAATGCCATGAGCCGGGAAACCATTCTCCGGCAATACCTGGATACAGTCAAACAGAATTATGATTACATTCTTCTTGACTGTATGCCGTCTTTGGGTATGCTGACCGTCAATGCGTTGGCAGCTGCCGACAATGTGCTGATACCGGTTCAGGCAGCATACCTTCCTGCAAAGGGTCTGGAACAGCTGCTTGGAACCATCAACAAGGTCAAGAGGCAAATCAACCCGAAACTGAGGATTGAAGGGATTCTTCTGACGATGGTGGACAGCCGCACCAACTACTCCAAAGACATCAGCAATCTGATTCGGGAGAGCTACGGCGGAAAGCTGAAGGTTTACAAGACCGACATTCCCCGCTCTGTCCGTGCAGAGGAAATCAGCGCAGAGGGAACCAGTATCTTCAAGCATGATCCCAAAGGCAAAGTTGCCGAAGCCTATAAAATTCTGACGAAGGAGGTGTTAAACAATGCAGAAAAAAGGCGCAAACATCAGCTTGAAGGGGTACGATGATATTTTCTCCACCGATCAATCCAGAGCTGAAGCCCAGCAGGAGCGTGTGCAGGAAATTCCGCTTTCTGAGCTACACCCCTTTGAGGGACACCCCTTCCGTGTGGTTGATGATGAAGAAATGATGAAAACGGCAGAGAGCGTCCGAGATTTCGGAGTTCTCACTCCTGCGATTGTCCGTCCTGACCCCGACGGTGGTTATGAAATCGTTTCTGGTCACAGGCGGCACCGGGCATCGGAGCTTGCGGGTAAGGAAACCATGCCTGCGATTGTTCGTGACCTGGACGATGATGCAGCCATTATTTTGATGGTTGATGCGAATTTGCAGAGGGAGAGTATCCTGCCGAGTGAAAGAGCATTTGCTTATAAGATGAAGCTGGATGCGATTAAACATCAAGGTCAACGCACCGATTTAACTTCATCCCAAGTTGGGATGAAGTTGCAGGCAATGGATATAGTCGGTCAGGAGGCAGGAGAAAGCAGAAATCAGGTACACCGTTATATCCGTCTGACCGAACTGATTCCGGAACTGCTGGATATGGTAGATACGGGTCAGATCAAATTCAATCCTGCGGTGGAGCTTTCCTATCTGGCAAGTGAAGAACAGAAGGATTTTCTTTCTGCAATGGATTATGCTCAAGCAGCTCCTTCCCTTTCGCAAGCACAGCGAATTAAAAAGCTCGCACAGGAGGGCGAGTGTACGCTGGATGCGATGTGCGAGATTATGAATGAAATCAAGAAGGGAGAGCTGGACAGAGTAACCTTCAAAACGGATTCGTTGCGAAAATACTTCCCGAAGTCCTATACCAACAAGCAGATGGAGGATAAAATCATTCAGCTTTTGGAGCAATGGCAGAAAAAAAGAGAAAAATCAATGGAAAGGTAAGGTAAAAAATGTTTACACCCAAAAACATTCAGGGCGCTTTGGAAGAACTCTACGACCTTTGCGATCCTGATTATATGGTAGATATGCTCGTAAACTACAGTGAGGAGTTCGAT
The DNA here is from genome assembly GCF_003481925.1 of Butyricicoccus sp. OF10-2. Lineage (NCBI taxonomy): Bacteria > Bacillati > Bacillota > Clostridia > Eubacteriales > Butyricicoccaceae > Butyricicoccus > Butyricicoccus sp. OF10-2. The sequence continues at coordinate 8,132 of NZ_QUMC01000002.1, forward strand.
GATATTTCTCCTGCGCTTCTGGCAAAGTCGTTTCAGAAAAATGCCGAGATGATTAGCGAGTATCGAGTATTGTCCTCTGCTGGTGAGGGTATCGACTATCAGGGAAAGGTACTTCTGAACAGCAGAGCCGTGCGGCTTCTGTCCTATGTAGAAGATATGAGCGGCGATGAAAAAGTTCGCACGATTCAGAGCAAGGAGCTGTGGTTAGCAGAAGATATGACATTCTATGTGGTGTCCTGTATGTCTACGATCACGATGGACAAGGAAGAAGCCATTTGTCTTAACGAACACCGCAGCGTGGTTACTACGGTGGAATGCGAGGACGATATTTTCTTCGACATGGGTTCCCTGATTTGCGAACTGGACGATATTTGCTTGTTCGAGCTTTTAGCCGATGTGGATGCGACTATTTATGAACTGTAACAGGTTCATGGATGGTCGCTTTTCTTATTTCCAAAGAAACGGAGGTATCGAAACTTGAAAGAATACGATGTGAAGATCACCGAAACCTTGGAGAAAACGGTTACGGTGCAAGCAGAATCTCACGATGCGGCAGAGGAACAGGTTAGAGCCGCTTATTACAATTCGGAGTACATTCTGGACTCCGAAAACTTTACCGGTGTTGCGTTCGGCACGACCGAGGAACGGGAGGTTCAGAAAGAACAGGCAGATACCATGAATGTGTTGCTGGTAAAGCCGTTCATGTATCCGCAGGCTGTGCAGATCGGCTGTGAGCTGGAGGATTTGCAGAAAGCCGTAGGTGGCGATATTGAGGCAACTTATCCGTTCAATGAGCCGGTTGCACTGGTGATGCACGACGAAGGTAAACTCGTAGGCAAAGAACTGAACCGTGCGCTGCGTGATGATGACGGCGATATTTATGACATTATCGCCGGTGATTTTCTGGTTGTGGGATTGGGCGAGGATGATTTTTGTTCTCTGTCCCCGGAACTGATGAAGCAGTTTGAGGAACACTTTCATCAGCCTGAGACTTTTGTACGCATGGGGCGCAGCATTATGGCGCTTCCCCTGCCGGATGACATGGTGAAGAAAGAAGATGCACCTGTCAAAGCTGATTCGGTTCCCCACAAAAGTAACCCTGACCGAGATGTTCTGTAAGGAGGTTCTTATGCAAAGAAATTCGACGATTGGAGAGCTGATGGAGCGAAAGCGGATTCAGGATGGTGCCAAGGAGTACCAGGGACATACCTATATGGACTTGGCACGATTTGATGACGCCACCAAGCACATGATTATTTTCGATGTGCTGACCGATGAATCGCCTGTCGGTTGGAAAGGCGAAAGAAATCGCCTGTATTTGAGCGATGTGGGTTATCAGAAGGCTCTGGATAACCAGAAAGCTGGCAATATCAAGATTATCAGCCATGCCGCAGTTGCCAAGGGCAATCTGTATTACGACCACAGAGATATGGCACGATAATCTGTTCACTCTACTGCTTGCAGGAGGTGATGAATCATGCAGGAAGAAGTTGAAAACAGAACAGTAAACCTGGCGATCAGCACAACCAAGCTGACGGGGCGCACTATCATTGCCGGTATCCGCAAGTATTTGCAGCACCGGGAAAAAGTGAAGATGAAAAAGGCACGAGACCCTGCCGTTCATGGAAAGCAATCCGTGAAACAGCTTTTGGGACAGAATCAGGGTGCTACGAATGTTGAGATCGACAAAGAGAGTATCCGTGATTTTGAAAAGCTCGCCAAGAAGTATGGCGTGGACTTTGCCGTAAGAAAAGATAAGTCCGTTGATCCTCCCCGGTTTCTTGTTTTTGTCCGTTCTAAAGATGCAGATGCTTTGGATGCAATCTGCAAGGAACATCAGGCAAGGGCATTAACCAAGAATGAAAAGCCGAGCGTTCTGGCGCAGCTGAAGAAGTTCAAGGAAATTGTCGCAGCGATTCCGAAGAAGGTTCGAGAGAAGAAACAGGAGCGTGATCTGTGATGGATAAGAGAAAAATGAAAAAGCTCCTGATTCTGAATTTACCGTATTTTCTGGTAGGGTTGTTCGCTACGAATTTAGGAGAAGCATGGAGATTGGCTGAGGGGGCAGATTCATCTGCGAAAATCCTCAGCTTTTTTCATGCCCTTCCGATAGCCCTGAACAATCCGTTTCCCAGCTTTCACCCGTTGGATTTGCTGATTGGTATTCTCTGCGGCGCAGGACTTCGGCTGGCTGTCTATCTAAAAGGCAAAAACGCAAAGAAGTACCGACACAATGTTGAGTACGGTTCTGCTCGTTGGGGAACGGCAAAAGATATTGAGCCGTTTATTGCACCAAAGTTCGAGGACAATGTGATCCTGACGAAAACGGAGCGGCTGATGATGAGCAATCGCCCGAAGAATCCTGCCAATGCCCGAAATAAGAATGTTCTGATTATCGGCGGTTCGGGTTCCGGTAAAACTCGCTTTTGGTTGAAGCCAAACCTTCTCCAGATGCACAGTTCCTATGTGGTCACTGACCCGAAAGGCAGCATCGTGATTGAGTGCGGCAACGCCCTTTTGAAGCATGGCTACACCATCAAGATTTTCAACACCATCAACTTTCAGAAGTCGATGCACTATAACCCATTTGCCTATATCCATTCAGAAAAAGACATTCTGAAACTGGTGACAACGCTGATTGCCAACACAAAGGGTGATGGAAAAGCCGGTGATGAGTCTGGACGAAGGCGGAAACGCTGCTCTACTGTGCCTTGATCGGATATATCCACTATGAAGCTCCGGTTGAGGAACAGAATTTCTCCACCCTGATTGAGTTCCTGAACGCAATGGAGGTGCGGGAAGATGATGAGGAGTTCCAGAACCCGGTGGATCTGATGTTTGAAGCCCTGGAAAAGAAAAAGCCGAATCACTTTGCAGTCCGTCAGTATAAAAAATACAAGCTGGCTGCCGGAGATGTATGCTCTAAGTGACTTCTTAATCATGGTTTTTGTCATGGTTAGTGAAGCAGTCACTTAGAGCATTTTTGTTTCAGGAGGTACAGCCATGAGAAATGAAAAAATTACCCCACTGTACGAGCGCCTGAGCCGGGACGATGAGTTACAGGGCGAGAGCAACTCCATATCCAACCAAAAACAGATGTTAGAGGATTTTGCCCGCCGGAATGGGCTGCCCAACCCTACGCACTTTACCGATGATGGTATCTCAGGCACCCGGTTTGACCGCCCCGGATTTTTGGCGATGATGGAGGAAGTGGAGGCAGGGCGTGTAGAGGCAATCGTCATCAAGGACATGAGCCGGTTAGGACGCGACTATCTAAAGGTCGGTCAGGTCATGGAGGTTTTGCGGCAGCGCGGCGTTCGGCTGATTGCGATCAATGATGGTGTGGACAGTCTGAAAGGCGATGACGATTTTACCCCGTTCCGCAACATCATGAATGAATTTTACGCCCGTGATACCAGTCGAAAAATCCGCTCTGTGTTTAAGTCAAAAGGCATGAGCGGCAAGCACCTGACCGGTACTGTGATTTACGGCTACTTGTGGGATGAAAAGCGGGAGCATTGGTTGGTAGATGAGGAGCTTCCGAAGTGGTACGCCGTATCTTCTCCCTCACGCTGGAGGGATATGGGCCTTATCAGATCGCCTGCAAATTATCCACAGACCGGATTGAAATTCCTGTCGTACGCCTTGCCCGCTTCAACGAGGGTGTGAACCGTTCAAAGCCGGTCAAAGACCCCTATGGATGGGGATCATCTACCATCGTGAACATTTTGAAAAAACGAGAGTATTTAGGGCATACCATCAATTTCAAGACCCGCAAGCACTTTAAGGACAAGAAAAGCCACTATGTTTCTGAGGACGAATGGACGATCTTTGAGAATACCCATGAAGCCATTATCGACCAGCAGACCTTTGATTTGGCGCAGAAAATCCGCAGCAATGTACGGCGTTATCCAAACGGCTGGGGCGAAGCAGCTCCCCTCACAGGCTTGCTCTATTGTGCCGATTGTGGCGGCAAGATGTATGTCCACCGCACCAACAATGGCAAGCGGGTTTCTCAATATACCTGTTCCAATTATACCAAAGTTCCGTGTGGGACACTATGCCCTACACAACACCGTATCAATGAGAGTGCCGTTCTGACATTGGTTTCCGACACGCTCCGGGCTATTGCTGAATATTCCAAAAATGATCGGACGGAATTTATTCACACTGTTCAGGAGACGCAGGTTGCCCAACAGAGTGCCGATATAGCGAAAAAGTGCAGGCGTCTGGCCGCTGCTCAAAAGAGATCCGGAGAACTGGAAAAACTGATTTGCAAAATCTATGAGGACAACACCCTCGGCAAGCTGCCGGATGCACGATATAGGGCACTTGATGCACAGTATGCCAAAGAGCAGGACGCACTTGAGATTGAAATTACAGAGCTGGAAAAGGCTGTTACCGGCTACGAGCAAAGCCAGAAATCAGCGGAGAAATTTATAGCCCTGATTGATAAGTACGAGAATTTTGACACGCTGACAAACACCATGCTCAACGAGTTTGTAGAGAAAATCCTTGTCCACGAACGCGCCAGAAAAGGCAGTCAGGACACCACGCAGGAAATTGAAATCTACTTCAATTTTTTAGGACGCTATATCCCACCATCCTTACAGCCGGTTCCTTTAACACCGGAGGAACAGGAAGAATTGCGAAAAAAAGAAGAACGCAAGGACAGGCTCCATCAGAACTATTTGAAACGAAAAGCCAGCGGCGCACAGAAACGGTATGAGAACAAAATCAAGGCGAAGAAAAAAGCGGAAATGGACGCTAAGAAAGCCCTGATTCGGGCTGAGGATATGAAAAAAGGTGTTTTTTCTACTGTCGGGCAGCTACCAAAAGAAGAACCGCGCAAAGGCGGCATAGCAGCCAGCGCAGCAGTCTAATCATCACGGAGCAAAGGAGAATGAATATGAGTAAGTTGACTTACATTCGTTGTGGAGATTATGATATACCCAACCTAAAACTTTCTGAACAGCCGGAAACTTCTATTGGCAAGTACGGCAGGATGCGAAAATCCTACCTGAAGGAACATCACCCCATTCTCTACAACCAACTACTGATGAGCGAGAAGCTGTATCCGCACCTGATAGAGATTGACCGGACAGCGCGGGAGCGTATGGACGCCATGTTACCTCACATGATGGAGGTTGCGGGTGTCACTGAGGAACTGAAAGCCTGTGATCCTATGCGTTGGGTGGGGCTGATGAACACATTAACGGCACAGATTGAGGAAATTTTAATCAGGGAACTGATTTGCAGATGAATGGGAGGTGCGGGAAATGCTGACCTTTGAAAAGGTTTTGAAAGTGTTTCAGGCATATCTGGATGATGACCCTCTGTATGAGGTGGTTCAGACCAGTCATGGTTATACATTGATGGCATGGGAACCCCACCGGAATGACTGGTACAGCGCAGAAATACAGAAAACCCCGGAGGATTTACGGAACGCTTTGTTGGGTACATACGCCAACTTTCTGGAAGATAAGATTACTGGAAATGACCGTGACCTGACTGTGACAGAAACCGGAGAAATCCAGCAGAGGTGCCGGGAACTTTTGGAAAAGTGCAGGGAAACATGATACAGAAACGCCAGAAGGAGGCCGCGATTATGCGTCCTCCTTCTGCTTCGCAGTCTGTTCCATTTTGAGCGCCCCGTCTATGGCACCTTCGATAATCGGCAGGTATTCTTCAGGGCAAAGCTTCAGCTTGTGGCTGACCCGTTGCCGCTGTTCGCTTTCTTCTCGCATAATCTCCGGGTTAAAATACCGTTCCACGGGAAGTCCGCAGACCTTAATCAACTGGATCATCACAGGCAGGCTCGGAATCGCACCTTGATTCTCAATGTTGGCAAGATACCGCCATTCAATCCCAACCATTTCTGCCAATGTTTTTCGTGCCAGACGCCTTGCCCCTCGTGCGGCTTTGACATCTGCACCGAAGGTTTCAAAACCGGGACAATCTTCAACTTTCGCCATATAGCATCACCCGGTTACATTGTATAATTCATACTTCGCCCGTGGAATGTTGTTATATGCAGGTTGATTGAAGTTTATAATTCATATTTCGTTCCTTGCATTGTTCGAGAAAGAGAACTATAATGTACTCTGTGGAGGTGCGAAATGGACTATATGACATTGAAAGAGGCCGCCGAAAAGTGGGGCGTGACACCTCGTAGGGTAAATTATTATTGCGCTGCTGGGCGTATCCCCGGTGCTGTGAAGATGGCTGGTGTTTGGCTAATCCCAAAGAACGCAGAAAAGCCGATTGACGGAAGGACAAAACAAGGGAAGGGGTTGCACCATGAATAAAATCCTGATTATAGATGATGATAGAGAACTGTGCGCTTTGATTAAACGTAGCGTACAAGCAGAAAACATAGAAGCTGATTTTTGTAATACCGGAAAAGAGGGCTTACAAAAATTAAGAGAGCAGGAGTATCAGCTTGTGGTGCTGGATGTGATGATGCCTGGTATGGATGGCTTTGAAACGCTGGAAGAAATCCGCAAAGAGAACAGTCTGCCGATTTTGATGTTCACATCTAAAAATGACAGCATTTCTAAAGTACGGGGCTTACGAGCCGGGGCGGACGATTATCTGACAAAACCATTTGATATGGACGAACTGATTGCCCGTATTGCGTCCCTCATTCGCCGCTACACCCGTTTTAATCATCAAGCCGGAGCTGTGCAAAAACTGGATTTTGATGGATTGCAAATTGACCTTGAAAATCGTTCTGTTACGACGGCAAACGGCACTTTTGAACTTCCGCCAAAGGAATTTGATTTGCTCCTGTACTGTGCAAAACATCAAGGGAAAATTTTGACCAAACAGCAGATTTATGAGGAAGTATGGGGCGAAGAATATTTCTATGATGACAGTAACATTATGGCGATTATCAGCCGACTTCGTAAAAAATTAGAAGTCAATCCTTCAAGCCCAAAGTACATACAAACGGTCAAAGGGATTGGCTACCGGTTTAATAAGGAGGTGTAGTCAGCATGGAAATTATCGTATTCTTGTCCATTGTGATTGCTGTTGTGGCTGTATTGACTTCTATCGTTCTCGTTCGGCGTGTAAAAAAACAAATAGCAGAAATGACCGATGTGCTGGTTGATGTGAAAAACGGAAATGGCAACCGGCGTATTCTATCTGCAACAAATGAACTGACAGCACCTCTTGCCTATGAAATCAATGAGATCGTTGTGGCCTATGAAAGCAGACTTTCAACTGTACGGCAGACAGAAGAAACCAACCGCCAGCTTATGACGAGCCTTTCCCATGACGTGCGAACGCCCCTTACTACTCTGCTTGGGTATCTTGACGCTACACACAAAGGACTGGTCACAGGAAAAGACCGGGATGATTATATTGAAACCGCCCGTCGGAAAGCCCATGATCTGAAAGAATACATTGATGTACTCTTTGACTGGTTCAAGTTAAATTCTAACGAGTTTGCTTTGGAGATCCAGAGTGTTGAGGCCGCAGAGCTGACAAGAAATATCCTCATTGACTGGATACCGATTTTTGAGGATAAACAGGTTGAGTATGACATTGATATTCCCGAAAATCCTGTCCGGGTAAGATTGGATATGGACAGCTATATGAGGATTGTCAATAATCTCATTCAAAATGTAATCGCTCACAGCCATGCAGACAAAATCAAAATTGCCCTGTCAAAGAAGGAAAATAACATGGAGTTGCTGCTGGCGGATAATGGAGTGGGAATTGAGAAGGAAGATTTGAAACACATTTTTGAACGGCTCTATAAGTGTGACAAAGGACGGTCTGAAAAAGGAAGCGGTCTTGGTCTTTCTATTGTCCATCAGCTTGTAGAAAAGATGGGTGGGAGTATAACAGTTGAAAGTTTGCCGGGAAAAGGAACTGAATTTATGTTGCTTTTTCCTTTGGAGAGTTAAGCGGGTTCCCGTCTTTATGGCGGGAGCCTTTGTCATTTTACTGGATTTCAAATTGCAAGGTTAATGCAAGGTTGCGGCAAGGTTAATGCAAGGTTGGCATGATAGAATACCTTACAGAACAGGAGGTTTTGAATATGGATACAAATTATATCATTGAAACAAAAAATCTGACGAAGCAATACGGCTCACAAAAGAGTGTGGCTGACTTAAATATTCATGTGAAGCGTGGGAGAATTTACGGTCTGCTGGGCAGAAACGGAGCCGGAAAAACCACTACCATGAAAATGCTGTTGGGCTTAACGAAGCCGACTTCCGGGGAGGTCAAAATCTGGGGAAAGTCTTTGCAAGGGAATGAAAAGAAGCTGTTGCCCCGTATCGGAAGCCTGATTGAGTCCCCCGGTTTTTATCCCAATCTGACCGGCACAGAGAACCTGCGTATCTTTGCTACTCTGCGGGGCGTACCAAACAATCATGCCATCAAAGATGCTCTGGATCTGGTAGGACTGCCCTACAAGATAAAAAGCTCTTTTCACAGTATTCTCTTGGCATGAAGCAGCGGCTTGCCATCGCCCTTGCCGTTATGCACGATCCGGAGCTTTTGATTTTGGATGAGCCGATCAACGGCCTCGATCCCATCGGTATTGCAGAAGTACGTTCCTTTATTCGTGAGCTTTGTGACGCGCGAGGAAAAACCATTTTGATTTCCAGTCACATTCTTTCGGAGATTTCCTGCTGGCTGACGATATTGGAATTATCGACCACGGCGCATTGCTGGAAGAAGAAAGCCTTGCTGAGCTGGAGCAAAAAAGCAGTAAGCATATCCGTTTTACGCTTTCGGATACTGCACAGGCGGCAAGAATTTTGGAACGCAATTTCCATGAAACCCATTTTTCCATACAAGACGACCACAATCTGCGTCTACACAATATGGAGCTACCCGTGGGGAAAATTGTAACTGCCTTTGTAGAAAACGGATTGGAGGTATCAGAAGCACATACCTGTGAAGAAAGTCTTGAAGATTACTTCAAGCGTGTGACAGGGGGCGAAGGAATTGCTTAAACTAATCAAATGCGAATTTTTGAAATTGAAACGGAAGAAATTTATTCCGCTGATTATTTTGGCTGCGTTCCTGTTTCCAATCCCGCTGACTTATCTGATGACAACGCCCTCTATGATGGAGCGATATACGGATCGGGCAGATGCTTTCGATGGACTATTTAACATGGTGTTGGGATATGGTATCCAGTTTTTACTGCCCTGCATTATCGGAGTGATTGCCGCTATTCTGTTTTTTATGGAACGCGACAACGATACATTCAAAAATCTGCGTACAATTCCCGTAACCAGCACGCAAATGGTACTTGCAAAAATTATTGTCCTTTTTATCTTTGGAATTGTTTTTTGCGTGGCTTCTACCATTGCAACAATTCTTTGCGGAATTGGAACATTAGAAGTTTATGGAATCGGTTATAAGCTGTTTTTGGCGGTTGAAACGGGGATCTTCATTACGGCAGGAACACTCCCGTTGATTGTCCTTGTTGTCTTTTTCAGTAAGACCTATGTTTTTTCCATTTTGTTGTGTGTCTTTTACAGCGTTCTGAACATGAGTGCTACGGCATTGTTTGACACACTGCCTAAAACTATGTTATGGCTTCTGCCCACGCCACTGACTACATTTTGGAGTGCGGGAGATATGGCGGCTCATGGAATAAAAATGGACTTGGAGCAAATGACAGGGCTAATTCCCTCAACATTTCAAGTTGTATTCATTCTTGGGATCATGGCATTGGTTTCGTTCTTACTGATTGACAGATTATATAAGCAGAGGGGGGAATAAACATGGTTCGCATTGTAAAAACAGAATTTTATAAATTGAAAAGGTATCATATCCTTTGGGCGGGCGTTGCACTCATGCTCCTATCCGTCCTGCTGACCTTGTTTACCTCTATGGCGAATGATGGTTCCGTTTGGGATTTTGCCTATCTTACAGAACAGGTCATCAAAAACAATATGTCCATGATTTTTCCGATGTGTATCAGCCTAATTGCTGGATATATGATTTCTCGTGAGCAGACGGATGACACATTGAAAAATATTCTGACTGTGCCGATCTCTTTTAAGAAACTGTTGACCGGAAAATTGATTGTGTGCGGCGTATTGTCTATTATTTTCGGGCTGATATGCAGTCTGTTTACAATCATAGCAGAAATGATTGTGGGATTTCCCGGCTTTGAGATTTCCTTAGCTCTAAAAGCAGCCTTGCAGATTACTGCGGTTAATTTCTTTTTATATCTTGCGGTTCTGCCGATTATCGCTCTTACTTGTCGGAGGGCAGGCAGCTTTTTAGTCGGTGTAATCATTGCTTTTGTCTATGGATATGGAGGGATGTTTGCCGCAGGAAATATGACATTAGCAAACCTTTATCCGATTACCGCAAGTCTTGGAATGGTAGGCTACCGTAGCTATGATACCGCAGTCAACTGGAATATCGGAACCTGTTCTTGCAGTCTTGCGCTTGCTGTCGTTATTTCTGCCATCTTGATTTTGTGCATGAAAGAACGAGAAGCAACCCAAACAAAGAAAAAGGCCAAAAAGGTAGCTCCAAAGAAAGGCTGGTGATGATTTTATGAAGAAAATAGTTTTAGCATTAACATTCGTCCTTGTGGGAAGTTTTATGCTTGCTGGCTGTTCAAAAGATGAAATTCTCAATCATTACAATAACATTGTTCAATCTGCGGGCTCCATAGAACTGACAGGGAAATCGTCACTGCAAGGGGAAAAAGAAAAAGGAATTGATGATTATACAGGGACTTATACAGCTGATTATGCGAACTTTTCAGGTACAGAGTATTTGTTCGGAGGAACTTCCATAAAGAGAGAAGCCGGTAAGGAGCTGTCCATTGATTGCACCTTGGAGATTACGGAAGGTACTGCAAAAGTATTTTGGATTTCTGGAGCTGATGAAGCAGTCACTTTGTTTGAAGCAACCGGAACTTATAGTGACACAATTACACTTCCTGATGGTGGAAATTATATTGGCATTGAATGTGAGAATTTCACTGGAAACATTGAATTAAATATTGAATAATACTCTGCCGGACGACGGCAAAAGAAAAAAAGCCGTCGTAGAGCAGACAATTTGACACGCCCATTTGAAACGGCGGCTTTGATTTCAGAGCCGCCGTTTCTTTGCGTTTACACAATCCTATGACGACTTGCAGGGACACGGTAGCCGATTGGAGGTTAATTTACCGTGTCCTTCTTCTTATTTCGCAGTATCCATGATCTGCACCAGCTAAAAAAAGCCTGTTCCCAGCAGCGGAGCAATGCGGTCAGAAGTATGCACTATACCATGTAACTAAACAGCAAAATATACTCTATTACGCTCGTATGGCTTTATGCCGTCCGGGCGCTTTTTTGTCTCTATGGAGCCGGAACATCGGGTCAGCATGGCCCGAACTTTATCCCCGGTGCCGTTCTCCGCCGCCCCATTCAGATTTTCCCGAAAAATCTGAATGGAGGAAAGGCAGATGGAAGTTACCATCAATTATAACGGACAAGCTGTGGCCGTGGAGGTCACGCTGGAAGTCTATGAATTTCTTGACCGGGCCGATCACAAAACGGAGAACCTGTTCCATGAACAGCGGCGGCATTGGGATGGCCGGGAGTTTGACGAGTACATCATTACCACCGAGGGTGTAGGGGTCTACGGCGAAACGCCGGAGGAATACCTTTGCCGCATGGAAACGCTGCATGAGCTGATGGCTGTTCTGGACACCTGTACCGAGGCCCAGCGCCGCCGGTTCCTGCTCTATGCGCTTGACGGGCTGAGCCTTGCAGAGATCGGTGTGCTGTGCGGCTGCTCCAAAGTGGCTGTGTATCAAAGTGTGGAGGCGGTCAGAAAAAAATTTATAAAATCCTTTGAGAACAGGCTTAACGAATGACCTGTTTTCTGGCTACCAAGTGAAAGGGATTTTCCCGTATCCCAGCGAGGGGCGGACAGCGGACGAGCTGCCCGCCTCTCCGATTTTCAGGAGGTAAGCCTATGAAAACAATCAATCTGCGGTGGATGTATCCCCACTACCGGCATGACGAGTTTGTGGATGTTACGGACGAGGTATGGGCAGCGATGTATCAGGCCCAGCGGGAGATGGAGAACTATGAGCGTCGGAAAGTCTACCACCGCGCCTACTACTCTCTGGACGCATACAGCTGGCTGGAAAATTACGCACTGGAACACAGCAGATCGCCGGAAGATATTTTGCTGGAACGAGAAGAAATGACCACCCGCCTGCACCTGATAGCAGCTCTGCCGGTGGCTCTGGCTCATGCCACTCCGACACAGGCCCGCCGTGTTCACGCCTACTACATTGCCGGTATCAAGCAGCCGGAAATCTCCCGGAGAGAGGGCGTCCACAGCAGCAAGGTCAGCGTTTCCATCCGTCGGGGGCTGCGGAATATGCGCCGTTGCTATGATGGCCTTTTCCAAACAGAGTGAGGGCGTGCCTATGCAGACCATCAATCTCAAACAATATTATCCATTTTGCAAAGAGGACATTTTTGTGGAGGTGTCCGATGAGATCGTCGAAGCGTTTCTTCTGGACAAGAGAGCCGAGGCCGCCAGAGATCGCAAGATGTTCCGGTATAAGGCGTTTTATTCCCTCGATTGTAACGATGGAATCGAAAATGCCGCCATCGGCTGGGCGCAGCCATCGCCGGAGGACTACCTGATAGAAAAAGAAGAATTAGCCGAATACGAAGACTGATACGGCGATTGTACGAAGCCATTTCTTCCCTGCCGCCTATGCAGGCTCGCCGTGTCCACGCCCGCTATATGCTGGGTATGAAAGTGAAAGATATTGCCGCAATGGAGGGTATCACGCCATCACAGGCGGGAAAATCCATCCATGCCGCACTGCGGAGGCTGCGCCGGTACTTTGCGCGTCAGAAATGGACGGTCAATCTATGAGTATTTCCAAAGAAAAGAGGTGCCTGACATGAACGAAAAAATTACAGCCCACCCCCAAAAAGAAGAACGGGAGAAAGTCCTGAAGGAGATTCGGCGGCTTGAAAACCGAAAGAAGATTTTGGAGAACAAGCAGCGGAACGAGGAACGCAAGGCCCGCACCCGCCGCTTGATTGAGCGCGGAGCCATTTTGGAGGGTATTTTTCCGCTGGCTTCCAACCTTTCCGGCGCAGAGGTCAAAGCATTTCTGATTGCCCTGTCCCATCTTCCGGGGGCTGCGGAATTGACTGCAAACCTGCCAAAATCCGGGGACACGCCATAAGTCCCTTGTTTACAAGGGCGCACTTATACACCGTTTCCGGTGCTGTGCGCCCTGCCGGGGGCGTTGCGTACTTCGTCCGCGATGGGAAGCTACGCTCCCCAAACCCCTTGTGCGCTCTGCGCAGCCAGACACCCGCTTTGCGTTTGTCCGGCTCCACAGAGCCTGTTATCCCCTCACTGAAAGGAGGTGTTCCCCATAGATTTCTGTCATATCCCCGTCAGTATCATCAAGCGCAGCGCGGGCCGTTCTGCCGTTGCCGCAGCTGCTTACCGCAGCGGAACCAAGCTGACAAATGAATGGGATGGAATGACCCATGACTACACCCGGAAAGGCGGCATTGTCCATGCGGAGATCATGCTGCCTGACCACGCCCCGCGGTCATTTGCAGACCGTTCTATCCTCTGGAACAGCGTGGAGCAAATCGAGAAAGCAAGGGACAGCCAGCTTGCCCGCGAGATTGAAGCAGCCCTGCCCCGTGAACTGTCCGGCGAACAGCAGCTTGCCCTTGTGCGTGCCTATGTGAAGGACAACTTTGTAGACAAAGGAATGTGCGCCGACTTTGCTATCCATGACAAGGGAACCGGCAACCCTCATGTCCATATCATGCTGACGCTCCGGCCTTTGAAAGAAAATGGACAGTGGGGCGCAAAGTGCCACAAGGCATACGATCTGGACGAGAATGGACAGCGTATCCCGGATGGGAAAGGCGGTTGGAAAAATCACAGAGAGGATACGACCGACTGGAACGATAAAGAAAATGTGGAGATTTGGCGGGCGGCATGGGCGGCTTATACCAACCGTGCATTGGAGGCCGCCGGTCAGCCCGCCCTGGTAGACCACCGCAGCTACAAGCGACAGGGAATTGATAAAATCCCCTCTGTCCACCTGGGGCCAGCGGCCAGCCAGATGGAGAAGCGTGGTATCCGCACCGACAAGGGAGAAGTCAACCGGCAGATCGCCGCCGACAACAAGCTGCTGAAAGAAATCAAAGCCCGCATTACCCGTCTTTATCGCTGGTCGAAAGCCGAAACGGAAAAACCACAAACACAGCAAAGCAGCTTGACAGCTTTGTGGGAGGCTCAGCAGCAGTTGAACGCTCCCCACACCCGTACCGGCAAAATCCGGGCTTTGCAGGAAAGCGCTGCACTATTCAGCTTTTTGCAGGCAAACGGCATCCAGTCTATGCAGCAGCTTCATGAAAAAATCGCTGATATGAACAGCCGTTACTATGACCTGCGCGGAAAGATCGTCAAGGCCGAGCGCCGGATCACTACCCTTACCGAGCGCGGGGAGATGTGGGAACAGTACAACCAGTACAAGTCCATCCACAAGCAGCTTGCCAAAGTAAAGCCGGAAAAACGGGAACAGTTTGAACAGCGCCACAGCCGGGAACTGATTCTGTATGACGCAGCGGCCCGGTATCTGAAAGAACTGAAAGACAGCGGCGAGGCAATCACCCCAAAGGCATGGCAGCTGGAAATTGACCAGCTGGCCGCTGGAAAGCAGACGGACACGCTTGCCATGAAAGCCATGCGGGAGGATTTGAAAGCAGTGGAACGGCTCCGCAAAACCGCCGAGCAGCTGTCCAGACAGGAACGGGACAAGTCTCACGACCGTGGGCCGGAGCGGTAAAGGCTACCGCGTTTTGGCGTACCCCTGTCAAGTGCGTCGCGTTTCACGACATACCTTTGCATACAGAAAAACCGCCGTACAGGTTTCCCCATACGGCGGCAGACTGTTTATTTGCCGAACAAGTCGCTGTGTGTGCCGGTGCGGGCCAGCGTCAGCACCAGAACATCATCCTCTATGCGATAGACAAGCAGCCAGTCCGGGAGAATATGACATTCCCGATGGCCTGCCCAATCGCCGGACAGGTCATGGTCGCGGTTCTTATCCGGCAGCGGTTCGCCCATTGCCAGCAATGCTACGACCTGCTCCAGCAGTTCGATCTTCAAGCCACGCTTGATGGCTCGTTTGTAGTCTTTTTTGAAACTGGTCGTGTACTTGACGGTATATTTGGTTTCTTTCATCTTTTCAGGTCAGCAAATAACTCGTCAAGGTCATTGTAGCCCTTTACAGACGGGTCTTTTGCAATCCTTTCCGCTTCCAGCATGGCAGCAACCGTTTCTTTGTTCGGCTGTTCCAGCCTTACTTCAAAGGGAATGCCGCCTTCACGAAGCGACTGGCGCACAAAGATGTTAAACGCCGTAGTCAGGTTCATGCCAAGTTCAGTAAACAGTGCGTCCGCTTGCGCTTTCAAATCTGCGTCCATGCGGATACTGATGTTTGTGGTATTTCCAGCCATACGATCAACCCCTTTCTGCTGGCAATTATAGTATATGCCACTTGCACGAAGAAAACAATACTTTGCACGAATATTTAACAATAAATTCATTCAGGGAGGTTACCTGCTTTGTGAAAGAAATCATTTATGAAGAACGACAAGACTGAACCTATCCCCGTCATGGATTACCGCCAGTACCGCAGAGCGCGGAGGCTGGTGCATGAGTGCTGCAACTACATCGACGGAAATTGTATCGCCCTGGACGATGGGGAGGAATGTGTCTGTGTCCAGTCTATTTCCTACTCCCTGTTGTGCAGGTGGTTTCGGGCGGCAGTATTACCGCAGGATAAGGAACTGGAAACGGCGCTGTTCCACCGGCTGAATGCGAAGAAATGCGCCGTATGCGGGGCGCTGTTTACCCCCGGTTCCAACCGGGCCAAATACTGCCCGGAATGTGCCGCACGCATGAAGCGGATCAACGCCGCAAAGCGCAAGCGGAAACAACGGGAGAAATGTCACGCTTTAGGGGCTGAAAAACCTTGTAAATCAAGGGTTTTTTCGAGGGTATCAAAGGCAGGCTGATAGATTTATCCTCCGACCCCTAAAACGGTCTTAAAATGCGTACAGAATCCCAAGAGAAACCCCAAGGAGGAACCCTATGTCAGACAACCGAAAATATTATTACCTGAAACTCAAAGAAAACTATTTTGACGATGATTCCATCGTGCTGCTGGAAAGTACGCAGGATGGTGTGCTATATTCCAACATTCTGCTCAAGCTGTATCTGAAATCGCTGAAACATGGCGGACGGCTTCAACTTGACGAGGACATTCCTTACACGGCGCAGATGATCGCCACCATTACCCGCCAGCAGATCGGCACTGTGGAGAGAGCCTTGCAGATCTTTTTGAAGCTGGGTCTTGTGGAAGTGCTGGACAGCGGCACATTCTACATGAGCAACATCGAACTTTTAATCGGCCAGTCCTCTACCGAGGCCGAGCGAAAGCGGGCTGCAAGGCTTCAAAATAAGGCTCTTTCTGCGCCCCGGACAAACGGCGGACATTTGTCCGACATTCGTCCACCAGAGATAGAGATAGAGTTAGAGAAAGAGATAGAGATAAAGAGAGAGATAGAGAAGGGACGCTCCGCCCGCGCCTATGGCCGTTACCAGAATGTTTTCCTGACGGACGAGGAACTGGCAGACTTGCAGGCCAGTTTTCCCACTGTATGGGGCCAGTACATCGAAAAGCTGTCCGAGTACATGGCTTCTACCGGCAAGCGTTATCAGAGCCATGCAGCGACCATCCGGCGCTGGGCCGGTGAGGACGCGAAGAAAGCAGCCCCGCCCTCTCGCAACCGGGATTACAGCGTAAAGGAGGATGAAACCGTATGATTGAGATTACCGCAGAAATCCGGGCGCTGATCGACAAGGCAGCCGCCGGTGTGGAACTGGCCGGGGACGAGTACATAGACCCGGCAGACGGCCTCATTCACTGTAAGAAGTGCGGCGGCCAGAGGCAGACCGTTGTGCCATGCTTTGGGAAATCCGGCTACTTTATGCCGCGCTGCATCTGCCAGTGCCAGCAGGAGGCTGAGGAGCAGCGCAAGGCTGCTGAAGAACGGCAGCGCCGCATGGAGCGTATCAAACGCCGAAAGGCACAGGGCTTGCAAGACCGTTATCTGTATGACTACACATTTTCCAATGATAACGGGCAAAACCCATTGATGGACAAGGCTCACGCCTATGTGGAGAACTGGAAAGAGGCATATAAGAGCAATATCGGGCTTTTGCTATTTGGAGATGTGGGAACCGGCAAGTCTTTTTTCGCCGGATGTATTGCCAATGCTTTGCTTGACCGGGATGTGCCGGTGCTGATGACGAACTTTCCCACCATCCTGAACCGCCTGACCGGGATGTTCTCCGAAGACAGGTCGGAGTTTATTGCCAGCTTTGACGAGTATGACCTGCTTATCATTGACGATCTGGGAGTAGAGCGCAGTACCGAATATGCTATGGAGCAGATGTTTTTCGTCATTGACAGCCGCTACCGCAGCCGCAGGCCCATGATCATCACCACCAACCTGAAGCTGGCCGAACTCAAAAACCCGCCTGACCTGGCCCACGCCCGTATCTATGACCGTATTTTGGAACGGTGTGCGCCGATCCTCTTTGACGGGAAGAATTTCCGGGAAGAAAATGTCGGTGCTACCCGACAGACAGCAAAAGACATTGTAAGCAGTAAGCAAGACTGATTTTTTACCGGCGGCACAGACCCGTTTGGAGAAAGGAGCGCCATGAACAAAGAACCCCATACTATGCAGGTGGCAGACGCCGTTACTGCGTCCAGAGCGCCGGAAAACACGCCAGCGATGGTAAAGAAAATCGGCAAGACAACCTACAAGGTTCATGTCCATTTCAGCCAGACCAGCACAGAAACCATGAGCGATAAAATCAAGCGTATGCTCAAAAATGAAATTCAGCAGATGTGACAGACTGATAAACGAAGCCGCCTTGTGCTAAACTGATAATGGTACGCACCAAAATTTTTGTCAAGGAGGACACGAAAATGCTTTACACAGAAAAAGAGAAGCATGAAATTGAACGAGTAAAGGAGGTCTTTGCGGAACATCTGCGGCAAAGCCCTGATTTTGAACTGCTCTGGTCGGACAAGGTAGGCTATGTCTGGCTGGCGATTGGCGTCAATCCGCTTTATGTGGATACTGGCATTAGGATAGAATCAGCTGCTGATCTCTGCGGCAGGTGTTTGGATGATGTTGCTACGGATGTTTTATATATGACAGGCAACGATCATGCACTGGAGAAAGCCGATCCGCTGGAATTGGCGGAAATCAAGCGGCGCTGGGAGCCATATATCAACCAGCTGCCAGACTATGCGTATCTCTGCAAAGACCTGCTGAACGGAAAAATGTAATCTGTCAAACGAGGTGTCAGGAGCCATACGGTGCTTCTGGCACCTTTTTTGTGAATTTGATTAAAAAGTCCTTGACAATTTGTCTCTGGCAAGACCGCTAAGTCGATTTTGATTTCCTGCGGCGCTCGTCTGGCTCCTTTTGATATTCAGGAGGTCAGAGATGTGACTGCCTATGACGAGTTGCAGTTGGATACTCTCGGAGATAAGAAAACGGCGCTCTTTCTGATTATGTCAGATACGGATGCGACGTTTAATTTTTTGATCTCCATGATTTACACACAGCTGTTCAACTTGTTGTGCGAGAAAGCAGATGATGTGTACGGCGGCAGACTGCCGGTTCATGTGCGCTGCTTGATTGATGAGATGGCAAACATCGGTCAGATTCCCAATCTGGAAAAACTGGTAGCGACAATCCGAAGCCGTGAAATATCGGCTTGCCTTGTTCTCCAGGCACAATCACAGCTGAAAGCCATTTATAAAGACAATGCCGATACCATCATCGGCAACATGGATTCCCGAATTTTCCTGGGTGGTTCTGAGCCAACCACGCTCAAAGAACTGAATCAGGCATTGGGAAAAGAAACTATCGACACCTACAACACCTCCAACACCAGAGGTAACAGCCCGTCTTACGGCTTGAATTATCAGAAGTTAGGCAAAGACCTTGCGAGCGTAGATGAGCTTGCGGTTCTGGATGGCAGCAAGTGTATTTTGCAGTTGCGTGGTGTCAGACCGTTTCTTTCTGACAAGTACGATCTGACGCAGCACCCCAATTATAAGTACACATCAGACTTTGATAAGAGAAATGAGTTCAACATTGAGCAGTTTCTGAGTCGAAGGTTGAAGCTCAAGGCAGGTGATGAGTTTGTGGTAGTCGATGCGGATTAAGGAGGTTTCTGTTTGGAAAATCTGAAAACGGTATCTGCCCTGGTTAAGAACATCTTGGAACACGACCACAAGGCAAGAAATACCGACAATCATTTGTACCTGATGGTACTGGAACACTATTCCGGTCTGCGTGGCATCGACATTCATGCCATGACGGTTCCTGTGTTTTTGAAGGAACTGGATAGACGCAGCTTTCCGGGGTTTGAAACTGTCCGCAGAAGCAGACAGAAAGTGCAGGCAACCTACCCTGACCTTGCTCCCAGTGAAGCCGTAGGCAAGCGCAGAGCAAAAAATGAGGTTGTATATCGAGAATTTGCAGAAAGCGAGGTGTAAAAAAAATGACTTGGTGGATCACGGATACCTCTATTGGGCAGCGATTGAAGTTCGTTAGACGATTTCGCCGCCTTACCCAGAAAGAGCTTGGACTCCTGATGGGGTATTCCGAGAAAACAGCGGATGTCCGTATTGCTCAGTATGAGAAAAACGCTCGAACCCCTAATGCAGAAACCACAGCGAAACTCGCAGAGGTTCTGAAGGTTTCACCTGTCGTTTTTTCACCGACAATCTGTGCTTCTCGTGAAGATTTGTTGCAGTCAATGTATTGGCTGTTTCTTATGAAAGGTGGTGGTGATATATATGATTGTGAAACTGAATATGCAAGAAGCAGAATGGAACAGAAACTTGGCGTGATAACCGTCGAGGAGTTCCTTGAAAAGATTCTCGTAAACTAAGCCTTCCGTCCGGTTTTGATGCCGGTAGTACGGAGGGCTTTTTCTATTCTCAAAACAATTTCAAATTTTAGGAGGAAAATATTATGGCATTTTTCAATAGCGCAGTAACCGTTCTTCAGACTCTCGTTATCGCTCTGGGCGCAGGTCTTGGCATCTGGGGTGCAATCAATCTGCTTGAGGGCTACGGCAACGATAACCCCGGCGCAAATGCTCATGTACGGTAAAGAAGCAAGCAACCGAAAACAATAGATAGACCGCCAGCACTACACTATTCCGAACCAAAGACCAAAAGATAAGCATTTTGAGAAAATCTAAACTTTTGGATTTTCCTACAATGCCGACTACGGCGGAATCCCTCCCACTCCTTATATATTTCTTTCTGTATACATTGAATTTGTATTTAGTAAAATGCAGACAACACCACGGATCGGCTTTTGGCTGGACAATTCCAACCAAACACCGCAGCAGACAGTAGAAACCATTCTGAACGTTAGGAAGCCGGTATGATTGTTACATATAAGGGGAAGAAAAATTTCTTTTAGATACTTGTTTTCCTAAAACTGATGTGATATAATAGCTTCATTCCAGAAAAGGAGTAAAAAATATGCGGCAAGGTATTCTTAAATAAAACTATAATCAAATAGTGGGAACAAAGGATTATGATAGTTCCTTTTGTGGGGGCTTGATTTTTTGTACCCAATTTAAGAATACTTTTGCCTTATCAATTTTGACATATCCAAAAAAACAGCAGTCACAAATAGGTGTATGCTGTATATGTGTATGTCCGCAAATTAGAATCCCCAGTGGTAAAAGTATTTTACTGCTGGGGATTTTTGTGCCCTTTCGGGCTGTAAAAGGAGGACAATCACATGAAAATAATCAATATTGGCATTCTTGCCACGTAGACGCAGGAAAAACAACATTGACGGAAAGTCTGCTATACACCAGTGGAGCGATTGCGGAACAGGGAAACGTGGATAAAGGGACAACGAGGACGGACACCATGTTTTTGGAGCGGCAGCGTGGGATTACCATTCAAGCGGCAGTCACTTCCTTCCAGTGGCACAGATGTAAAGTCAACATTGTGGATACGCCCGGCCACATGGATTTTTTGGCGGAGGTGTACCGCTCTTTGGCTGTTTTAGATGGGGCCATCTTGGTGATCTCCGCTAAAGATGGCGTGCAGGCCCAGACCCGTATTCTGTTCCATGCCCTGCGGAAAATGAACATTCCCACCGTTATCTTTATCAACAAGATCGACCAGGCTGGCGTTGATTTGCAGAGCGTGGTTCAGTCTGTTCGGGATAAGCTCTCCGCCGATATTATCATCAAGCAGACGGTGTCGCTGTCCCCGGAAATAGTCCTGGAGGAAAATACCGACATAGAAGCATGGGATGCGGTCATCGAAAATAACGATAAATTATTGGAAAAGTATATCGCAGGAGAACCAATCAGCCGGGAAAAACTTGTGCGGGAGGAACAGCGGCGGGTTCAAGACGCCTCCCTGTTCCCGGTCTATTATGGCAGCGCCAAAAAGGGCCTTGGCATTCAACCGTTGATGGATGCGGTGACAGGGCTGTTCCAACCGATTGGGGAACAGGGGAGCGCCGCCCTATGCGGCAGCGTTTTCAAGGTGGAGTATACAGATTGCGGCCAGCGGCGTGTCTATCTACGGCTATACAGCGGAACGCTGTGCCTGCGGGATACGGTGGCCCTGGCCGGGAGAGAAAAGCTGAAAATCACAGAGATGCGTATTCCATCCAAAGGGGAAATTGTTCGGACAGACACCGCTTATCAGGGTGAAATTGTTATCCTTCCCAGCGACAGCGTGAGGTTAAACGATGTATTAGGGGACCAAACCCGGCTCCCTCGTAAAAGGTGGCGCGAGGACCCCCTCCCCATGCTGCGGACGACGATTGCGCCGAAAACGGCAGCGCAAAGAGAACGGCTGCTGGACGCTCTTACGCAACTTGCGGATACTGACCCGCTTTTGCGTTGCGAAGTGGATTCCATCACCCATGAGATCATTCTTTCTTTTTTGGGCCGGGTGCAGTTGGAGGTTGTTTCCGCTTTGCTGTCGGAAAAATACAAGCTTGAAACAGTGGTAAAGGAACCCTCCGTCATTTATATGGAGCGGCCGCTCAAAGCAGCCAGCCACACCATCCATATCGAGGTGCCGCCCAACCCGTTTTGGGCATCCATAGGACTGTCTGTTACACCACTCTCGCTTGGCTCCGGTGTACAATACGAGAGCCGGGTTTCGCTGGGATACTTGAACCAGAGTTTTCAAAACGCTGTCAGGGATGGTATCCGTTACGGGCTGGAGCAGGGCTTGTTCGGCTGGAACGTAACGGACTGTAAGATTTGCTTTGAATACGGGCTTTATTACAGTCCGGTCAGCACGCCGGCGGACTTCCGCTCATTGGCCCCGATTGTATTGGAACAGGCATTGAAGGAATCGGGGACGCAGCTGCTGGAACCTTATCTCTCCTTCATCCTCTATGCGCCCCAGGAATACCTTTCCAGGCTTATCATGATGCACCGAAATACTGTGCCACCATCGAAACGGCCCAGGTAAAAAAGGATGAAGTTGTCTTTACTGGCGAGATTCCCGCCCGCTGTATACAGGCATACCGTACTGATCTGGCCTTTTACACCAACGGGCGGAGCGTATGCCTTACAGAGCTGAAAGGATATCAGGCCGCTGTCGGTCAGCCGGTCATCCAGCCCCGCCGCCCGAATAGCCGTATAGATAAGGTTCGGCATATGTTCCACAAGTTAGCTTAACAGCTTGCAAAAGTCATATAAAATGAGATTTGAAAGGAGAATGTAACTTCATGTTTGCTAAAAATTCAAAGGCATATTCTGTCTACCTGCTGTTCCGATTTGTCTGTTCCCTGGCGGTTTCTATGTCCACAGTGCTTTCCATCGTGTACCACATGGAGGTGGTGCAGCTGGATGCTTTCCAGCTTGTCCTGGTAGGGACGGTTCAGGAGACCTCCTGCTTTCTGTTCGAGATGCCCACCGGTGTGGTGGCGGATTTGTATAGCCGTCGGCGCTCGGTGCTGATTGGAATGTTCCTCTACGGCCTGGGCTTTCTGATGGAGGGTGCGCTACCGTGGTTCGCGACGGTTCTGCTGGCCAGGTTGTCTGGGGTTGCGGTGATACCTTCATCACCGGCGCTCTGGAGGCGTGGATTGCCTCGGAGGAAGAGGACAAACCCATAGACAAGGTGTTCATGCGGGGCAGTCAAATGGGGCAAATCGGCGGCGTTCTGGGCGTGGTGCTGGGCACACTGCTGGGAAACATAAACCTGCAAATGCCTGTCATCTTGGGGGGCAGTTTGTGCTTGTTGTTGGGGCTGGTGATGGTTCGCATCATGCCAGAAACCAACTTCTCCCCTGCTATTGAGGAACGGCAGGGCTTGCTTAAAGACTTTGTCTGCCTGTTCAAGCTCAACCTGGGCTTTGTGAAAGGCGCACCTGTGTTGCTGGCGCTCTTAGCAATCACACTATGCGGGGGACTTGCCAGTGAAGGCTTTGACCGGCTCTCCACCGCTCATTTTCTGGATGACACGGTAATACCCGTTATCGGGCCGCTGAACAGCGTCACTTGGTTCGGTGTTATCAGTCTTATCGGCAGCGGCTTAGGTATTCTGGCTTCTCAGTTGCTCATCGCCCGCATGGAGAAAAAAGGGACTGTCAGCCGAACCAGTGTGGTCATGTCCACCAGCGCCGGGTATATCCTGTGCCTGGTTCTCTTCGCGGTGGGGCGGAGCTTTTGGTTCATGTTGTTGATGTTCCTGCTGGCGGGGCTTATGCGCACCATCAAGGAGCCTGTGCTGGCCGCCTGGATGAACGACCAGGTGGATGAGAAAATGCGCGCCACACTCTTTTCCACCAGCGGACAGCTGGACTCTTTCGGGCAGATCATCGGCGGGCCTATTGTGGGGCTGGTAGCCCAGCAGGTGTCCATACCCTGGGGGCTGGTCTGTACCGCTTTCCTGCTGTTGCCCGCGCTGTTCTTAGTGCCGGTGGCGGGAAAGAAGCGGGATTGATATGGCATAGTTAAGTTTACTGACGAGCGGGAAATGATTTACCTGTCCTTTTTCAAGCGTATTCCACAGCACGAAATTGGCAGACAGTACGGGCGCAGCCGCAGCACAGCGGGCTACCATATCCGAAAAGTCCTACGGCAGCTCCAAGCGGAAATGGAGGGAATGGCATATGAGAAATAATAGGCTTCTCCCCTATGAAACAATCGTCCAAGCCACCAGCGGGGAGCCGGAAGCGGTGGGAACTGTATTGCAGTATTACCGCCGCCGCATACAATGTGCCGCCCGTGTGAATGGACGGGTAGACCAAGATACAGAGGACTACATCACCCAGACGCTTCTCACAGCTATTTTCAAGTTCCGCTTTGGGAGATAGCCCTACCGCCTACAACTGAATAACCGCCGCTTCGCCGGCAACCAGAAAGCAGTAAATCTATTCAACAGATTTGCTGCTTTTTTTCGTTCCTGTTTGGCATTTTTGAAAATCCCCAGTATGAAAAAACAAAAGGGAAAATTGCCGCCGCAGTTGGCAAAATCCCTTACTTATCCGTGGAGGGTATCAAAGAAAAAAATACTGCCATTGTCCGCCTTTTTCGGCTTGCGTGGTGTTGTAGGGAATAAGGGGAAATTCTAAAAATCTCCGTCCATTTTGCTTTGCGTGGTGTTGTAGGTAGTGAAAGGAAAATTTTCAAGATATGCCGGAATAGCGGGTAGCAAAGCCCTTTTGAAACGTCTTGTTAGCGGAAAGTACGGAAGCCGGGGAACGCCGGAGTTTTTCAGAGCAAGATTCTACCGCAGTACCAAAATTCGCTTATCGCTCATTTTGCCCCTGCGGGAATCTTGTTGGGGAGTGCCTTCCCCAAACCCTGCTTATGCGGCTTACGCCGCTGGAAAATCCCTCAAAATAATTTTTCGGATTTTTCAAAAACAGTTCCGCTTTACACCCTGTTTTTCTCCTATTAGTGAGAGGACACCACGCACAGCCGAAGGAGGTTTTACCATGCGAAAACGATATAACACGCCGCACCGCAGCCGGGTAGTCAAGACACGCATGACCGAGGAAGAATACGCCGAGTTTGCGGAAAGGCTTTCTGCTTACAACATGAGCCAAGCCGAGTTTATCCGGCAAGCCATAACCGGGGCAGCCATACGCCCCATCATAACCGTTTCCCCCGTCAATGACGAGTTGCTTGCCGCTGTCGGGAAGCTGACCGCCGAATACGGCAGGATCGGCGGCAACTTAAACCAGATAGCCCGGACGCTGAACGAGTGGCACAGCCCCTACCCGCAGCTTGCCGGGGAGGTACGGGCGGCGGTTTCCGACCTTGCTGCCCTAAAGTTTGAAGTCTTGCAGAAAGTGGGTGACGCTGTTGGCAACATTCAAACATATCAGCTCTAAAAATGCGGACTATGGCGCAGCGGAAGCCTATCTCACATTTGAGCATGACGAGTTTACCATGAAGCCCACCCTTGATGAAAACGGGCGGCTGATACCGAGGGAGGATTACCGCATTTCTTCCCTCAACTGTGGGGGCGAGGATTTCGCTGTTGCCTGTATGCGGGCTAATCTCCGCTATGAGAAAAACCAAAAACGGGAAGATGTGAAAAGCCACCACTATATCATCAGCTTTGACCCACGGGACGGGACAGACAACGGCTTGACCGTAGACCGGGCGCAGGAGCTGGGCGAGCAGTTCTGTAAAGAGCATTTCCCCGGACACCAAGCCTTAGTCTGCACCCACCCGGACGGGCATAACCACAGCGGCAATATCCATGTGCATATCGTCATCAACTCCCTGCGGATTTATGAAGTCCCGCTTCTGCCCTACATGGACAGACCAGCCGACACACGGGAGGGCTGCAAGCACCGCTGCACCAACGCCGCTATGGAATATTTCAAGAGTGAAGTCATGGAGATGTGCCACCGGGAGGGGCTTTACCAAATCGACCTCCTAAGCGGCAGCAAGGAACGGATAACCGAACGGGAATACTGGGCGGCAAAGAAAGGACAGCTTGCCCTTGATAAAGAGAACGCTGTCAGAGAAGCCGCAGGACAGCCGACCAAGCCCACCAAGTTTGAAACGGACAAGGCGAAGCTGCGCCGGACGATACGGCAGGCACTTTCCCAAGCTGGCAGCTTTGACGAATTTTCTTCCCTTTTGCTGCGGGAGGGTGTGACCGTCAAGGAGAGCCGGGGGCGGCTTTCCTACCTCACGCCGGACAGGACAAAGCCTATCACAGCCCGGAAGCTGGGGGACGATTTTGACAAGGCTGCTGTCCTTGTCCTGCTTACGCAGAACGCCCACAGAGCCGCCGAACAGAGCAAAGCCATACTCGAATACCCTGCCGCGGTTAAAAAGCTGTCACAAGGGGAAAAAACCACAAAAACCACCCCGGCAGACAACACCTTGCAGCGCATGGTTGACCGGGAAGCCAAGCGAGCCGAGGGCAAGGGCGTGGGCTATGACCGCTGGGCGGCAAAGCACAACCTAAAGCAAATGGCAGCTACCGTTACCGCCTATCAGCAGTACGGCTTTTCTTCCCCGGAGGAACTGGACGAAGCCTGTTCTGCCGCCTATACCGCCATGCGGGAAAGCCTTACAGAGCTGAAGCAGATGGAAAAGACGCTGAACGGGAAAAAGGAGCTGCAACGGCAGGTGCTTGCCTATTCCAAGACCCGCCCTGTCCGGGACGGGCTGAAACAGCAGAAAAACGCCAAAGCAAAAGCAGCCTACCGTCAGAAGTACGAAAGCGACTTTATCATAGCAGACGCAGCCGCCCGCTATTTCAGGGAAAACGGCATTTCCAAGCTGCCGAGCTATAAAGCCCTGCAAGCAGAGATTGAAACCCTTATCCAAGAGAAAAACAGCGGCTACAACGATTACCGGGCAAAACGGGAGGAATACCGCCGCTTACAGACTGTCAAGGGCAATATCGACCAGATTTTACACCGGGAGCGCAAGCCTGTGAAAAGGCAGGAACAGGAACGATAAAAACCGCCCCAAAATGTACCCGAACCTATACAGAACAAGGGGGCTGCCCCGTACCCTATCCGCAAATACCAAAGGATTTTTTAACGGGCTTATAGGGCAGAAAAAACCCGAAAATGATACCGAGATGATACAGAATTACCGCCGATACCGCCACACCAGCGGAAACGGCAGAAAGGAGCGCACCCATGCCAAGAATGAGCAAGAAACGGCGGCTGGAATGGTCTTTTTTCCTGCGGCAAGTGAAAGTCGGGAATTCCACCTGCGATCGTATCACATACAATGACCTCTGCCGGGGCTGTACCCATAGCTGCAAGCAGAGCTTCCGGGCGGTTATCATACTCTGCCCCCACTACTACTCCAAACGCCGGAAAAAGGAGGACAGGGACAATGGCAGATAACCGCAAGTATTACTACCTCAAGCTGAAAGAGAACTTTTTTGACAGCGACTCCATTGTGCTGCTGGAAGATATGAAAGACGGGATTTTATACTCCAATATCCTCTTGAAGCTGTACTTAAAATCGCTGAAAAACGGCGGGAAATTGCAGCTTGACGAGCATATCCCCTACACAGCGCAGATGATAGCGACACTGACCCGCCACCAGATAGGGACGGTTGAGAGGGCTTTAGAGATTTTCCGGCAGTTGGGGCTTGTGGAGCAGCTTGACAGCGGGGCTTTCTATATGACCGACATTGAGCTGATGATAGGACAGTCCTCTACCGAAGCCGAGCGGAAACGGGCTGCAAGACTGGAAAACAAGGCACTTTTACCGCCCCGGACAAAAGGCGGACATTTGTCCGACATTCGTCCACCAGAGATAGAGATAGAGTTAGAGAAAGAGATAGAGATAGAAAAAGAGAGAGAGGGAGAAACGGGACACCCCGCCCCCGCCGCTTATGGCAGATACAACAATGTGATACTGACCGATACAGAGCTTTCCGGGCTAAAAACAGAGTTGCCCGACAAGTGGGAGTATTATATTGACCGGCTTTCCTGCCATATCGCTTCCACCGGGAAACAGTACCACAGCCATGCAGCCACCATTTACAAGTGGGCGCAGGAGGACGCTGCCAAAGGCAAGGCTGCCCCGAAACAGGGCATACCCGATTATTCATGCAAGGAGGGCGAGAGCTTATGAAAAACGGAATTGAAGCTATGATTACGGACATTACAGCCACTACCGCCGAAGCGGAGGACTACACAGGCGAGGACGGGCTTTTATACTGCGGTAAGTGCCATACGCCCAAAGAAGCCTATTTTGCAGAGGGAAAGACTTGTTTCGGGCGTGACCGCCACCCGGCAGAGTGCGACTGCCAGCGGGCAGCCCGTGAAAAGCAGCAAGCCGCCGAAAGCCGACAGAAGCACCTTGAAAAAGTGGAGGACTTGAAACGCCGGGGCTTTACCGACCCTGCTATGCGGAACTGGACATTTGAGCATGACAACGGCAGAAACCCGCAGACCGAAACCGCCCGCTTTTATGTGGAGAGCTGGGAAACCATGCAGGCTGAAAATATCGGCTACCTGTTTTGGGGCGGCGTGGGGACGGGAAAAAGCTACCTTGCCGCCTGTATCGCCAACGCCCTTATGGAAAAAGAGGTTGCCGTCTGCATGACAAACTTTGCAACGATACTGGGTGACCTTGCCGCCAGCTTTGAGGGCAGGAACGAATATATTTCCCGCCTTTGCAGCTACCCTCTGCTGATACTTGATGATTTCGGTATGGAGCGAGGAACAGAATACGGGCTGGAACAGGTTTACAGCGTGATTGACAGCCGTTACCGAAGCGGCAAGCCGCTGATCGCCACGACCAACCTCACGCTGGAGGAATTGCAGCACCCGCAGGACACGCCCCACGCCCGTATCTATGACAGGCTGACTTCCATGTGCGCCCCCGTCCGCTTCACGGGCAGCAACTTCCGAAAGGAAACCGCACAGGAAAAGCTGGAACGCTTAAAGCAACTGATGAAGCAGCGAAAGGAGAGCCTATGACAGAAACGAAACAGACAAGCACCACCAAAACAGACCGCCGCCCGGACTGTGTGACGGAAATCCGCATGGGCAACTCCGTCCTTACCGTTTCCGGCTTCTTCAAGCAGGGCGCAACCGACACCGCAGCCGACAAGATGATGAAAGTGCTGGAAGCGGAAGCTGCTACACAAAAAACGGCGATTTGACCGACCATAAAGAAGCAGATTTGACGCTTTTGCCGCTATACAGACAGCCGCCCCATGTGGTACAATCAAGGTACGGAATAGTGGGGCTGGCTGTCGGAAACGGAGGATTTTATGTTAAGACAGACCAACCAACAACCAATTACCGCCCTTTACCCAAGACTATCCCATGAGGACGAGCTGCAAGGCGAAAGCAATTCCATTTCCAATCAGAAGCGTATCCTTGAAACCTATGCAAAGCAGAACGGCTTTTCCAATCTGCGCTGGTACACGGACGACGGTTATTCTGGTGCGAACTTTCAAAGACCCGGTTTTCAAGCCATGCTTGCGGACATTGAAGCCGGAAAAGTCGGGACAGTTATCGTAAAGGATTATTGTGCGATAATAGGACTAAATCAGAAAGATCTTGAAAATCAAGGCATTCTGGCTTAGTCCCTTCTTTTTTTGACCGAAAACAAAGGACTTTCACAATAATCAAGCAAGCCGGAGGGTGCTGCTGCACACTTCCGGCAGAAGGAGGATATAGTGGGTGCTATCAAAGTCTTCTTGAAGGAGGTTGCGCTTCCAATCGCGCTTGCGTTCTGCCTCGCGTCATTTCTCAAGCCGATCTATATGCCTGACGGCGTATGTGACTACTTCCTTATGTGGATCTGCGTCGGCTTGCCATTCGGCATCCGGAGGATGTGCCTCTGGCTCGTTCCCAGCGGCTACGGTATCTCCGGCTCAGTCGGCATCTTCGCATTGAACTTAATCATAGGCGGTCTCATCGGAGGACTCGCCTTCTTCATCGGGCTGCTGCTCGGTGTCATTCATACCATCCGAGAAATCATCTGAACTACATCGTAAACGAAGAGGGTTTGTTTCTTCTCCAATTTGGAGTAAGAAGCAAACCCTCTTTTTTTGTTGCCCAAAAGCCGCAATATTGCTGGCGATGCGGCGAAAGAAAGGAGTTTTAAAGCATGAAACGCATGACAGCCGGTGATCTGCAAGCACTGGAATTGCTGATGCAGACCACACCCGGCTTTGAGCATTTTGACAGCGGCGCGGATGGCATTCTCCCTGAGTGCCGAAGCTGTCGATTTCATCGTCCCTTCTGGAAATATCAGTCCTGCGTGTTTGCAGAGTGTCCCTACTGCTGCAAGCCCGTTTCTACTCTCAAAAATCAAAATGGCACATCTGCTGCCGGAAAGGAAGTCAGTCATGAATAACAAAATTGAAGTCTTCAAGAATGAACAGTTTGGAGAAATCCGAACAGCCCTGATCGAAAACGAGCCGTGGTTTGTGGCGGTAGACGTGTGCAGGGCTTTGGAGATCGGCAATTCGTCACAAGCCATTTCACGGCTGGATGCGGACGAGAAGATGATTACCCTCATTTCAAATGAGGGTAATAAACGAGGCAACCCCAACATGACGGTGGTGAACGAACCTGGACTTTACACGCTTATTCTGAGCAGCCGTAAGCCCGAAGCCAAAGCCTTCAAACGCTGGATCACACATGATGTCATCCCCATGATCCGCAAGACCGGCGGCTACATGACGGACTCCCTTCTGGAACGTATTCAGAAGGAACCAGCGGTCATTGTAGAGTTCGCTCAAGCGTTGATTCTGGAAAAGAATCGCGTGAAGGCTCTTGAGTGTGAGCTGAACACGGCAAAGCCCAAAGCCGATTACTACGACGCCTTCATCAATCCGGATGACTGCACCAATATCCGAACGACGGCGAAGGAACTGAAAATCCCAGAGCGCAAGTTCGTCCAGTTCCTTCTCAAAGAAAAGTACCTGTTCCGATCTCCTTCCGGGCAGCTTCTTCCCTACAACAAGGACAGCAATGCCGGACTGTTCATCGTCCGCGATTTTGTGACGTACTGCTACACCGGTTCTCAGACCTACTTCACGCCGAAGGGCAAGGAGGTCATCCGAATGAAGTTCCAGAAAAAGTGCGGCGAAGAGCTGCTTCCCAAGATAGCAAGGTGATTTTCGTGGCAGTCTATCGCGTAAACAAAAATCGTGGCTATACCGTCATGGCGAACTTCCACCTCCGAGACAAGAGCCTGTCACTCAAGGCAGTCGGGCTACTCTCAAAGATGCTCTCGTTTAATGATGGCTGGAAGTTCTCAACCAAGGGACTTTCTGCAATCTGCAAGGAAGGTCCGGATGCCATTCTCTCCGCGCTCCGTGAGCTTGAAAAGCACGGCTACCTTGTCCGGCACCGGCAGAGAGACGGTAAAGGCAGGATGAGCAACACAATCTTTGAGATATACGAAGAGCCGCAGGAGTCTACACCAGAACGGGAAAAGCCACACACGGAAAATCCATGTGTGGAGAAGCCAGATGTGGATAATCCACGCGGGGATAAGTCCGCACAAATAAATACTGATCAAGTAATTACCCAAGAAAGAAATACTCTCTCAAAGAACTATCAATCCATCAATCTTGATGGGATGGACAGGATGGATGAGCGAAGCGAGTATGAAGAGATTATCAAAGAGAATCTTGATTACGACATTCTCTGTCAGGATCCGAAGTTCGATGAAGACCGCTTCCGGGAGATCATGGACATCATGCTGGATGCCGTCTGCTCTACCGCTCCGACCATCCGTATCAATGGCGAGGATATGCCGCAGCAAGTGGTTAAGTCCCGCTTTCTCAAGCTGAATAGCAGCCACATAGAGTACGTTCTGGAAGCAATGAACAAGAACCCGTCAGACATCCGTAATATCCGGGCGTACCTGTTGACCGCTCTGTATAACGCCTCTCTGACGATAGACAATTACTACTCCGCGCTCGTCAATCATGATTTCTACGGGCAGGACAGATCGGCAGGGTCAAAGAAGCCGAAGACCTACGATTATAGCCTTTGTGAAGACACTCTTTAATGAATACCATCGTGAGCAATGCTCGGAAAGGAGGACAGCGTAAATGAAAACCATCTGTCGCCGGATTGTGCCGCCTTAGCTGAGGCAGCATTCCCTCAATCATTTCAAGGAAAGGAGGTATCACTGCAATGCAGGATGAAGTCAACACCAAAGTTGTTGCAATCATGATCAAGGGCGGCAAAATCTCAGCCGAGGTGCTGAAAAAGGCACTGGACAAGTTCGTGCAGGAGATTGAGAAGGCGCAGAAGCAGATGCAGCAGCCAAAAACCTATCGCGGCAAGCAGTCCATCAAGCATCTGATGAGTCAGAACGCCGCCATCTCCAACATCGAAGTGACGGACGGCAACATCAAGTCCTTTGAGCGGACTGCCAGCAAATACGGTCTGGACTTTGCACTCAAGAAGGACGTTTCTGTTGAGCCGCCCAGCTATCTTGTCTTCTTCAAGGGACGGGACGTTGATGTAATGACCGCCGCCTTCAAGGAGTTCTCCGCAAAAACCGTCAAGCAGAAGGAACAGCCGTCCATCCGGCACAAGCTGGATCAGGAGAAAGCCCAGAGCAAGGCGCAGCACAAGGAGAAAGTCAAGGTCAAGACCAAGGATCGGGGTGTGGAGCTGTGAACAAACCCGATGTGAAGAAGCTCATTCTTCTGAACCTTCCGTATGTCTTCGCCTTCTACTTTGCGGATAAGATTGCCGCCGTGTTCCGACTTGCACCCGGCACGGCGTTCATCGACAAGCTGACAAACGGCTTTGCCGTGTTCGGCACTGCCTTCGCAAATCCGCTGCCCAGCTTTCATCCCGTTGATCTGCTCATCGGTCTGTCGGCTGGCGTGTTGCTCAAGCTGGCGGTCTACGTCAAGGGCAAAAACCGCAAGAAGTTCCGGCAGGGCGAAGAATACGGATCTGCCCGCTGGGGCAAACCGGAGGACATCAAGCCGTACATGGACCCGGAGTTCTCCAACAACGTCATTCTGACACAGACGGAGTTCCTGACCATGAACAGCCGCCCGAAGCAGCCGAAATACGCCCGCAACAAAAATATCCTTGTCATCGGCGGTTCCGGCTCAGGTAAGACACGCTTTTTCGTGAAGCCGAACCTGATGCAGATGCACAGCAGCTATGTTGTGACTGACCCGAAGGGTACGGTGCTGGTGGAGTGCGGCAAAATGCTTGAAAAGGGCGGCTATGTCATCAAGTCGCTGAACACCATCAATTTCCGGAAATCCATGCACTACAACCCTTTTAGCTACATCCGCAGCGAGAAGGACATCCTCAAGCTGGTCAATACGATCATCGTCAACACGAAGGGAGATGGCGATAAGTCCGGCGAAGATTTTTGGGTAAAGGCGGAAAAGCTCTACTACACAGCTCTCATCGGCTACATCTGGTACGAGGCACCCGACCACGAGAAAAACTTTACTACCCTGCTCGAAATGATCAATGCCTCAGAAGCCAGAGAGGACGATGAGACCTTCAAGAACCCTGTGGATGTCATGTTCGATGAGCTTGAAGCCCGCGATCCTGACCACTTTGCGGTCAAGCAATACCGCAAATACAAGCTGGCGGCTGGTGTTGTATGCTCTAAAAGACTTCTTAATCAAGCAGTTGGGAAGTCTCTTAGAACACACAACCTAAAACCGAAGAAAGGAGCGCAAGTTATGAGAAAAAACGAGAAAATCACAGCTCTGTACGAACGACTGAGCCGTGATGACTTTGGCAAAGATGATGACCAACAGCGTGAGAGCAACTCCATATCCAATCAAAAAGCAATGTTGGAGGAGTTCGCCGCACGGCAGGGGTTTACGAACATTGTCCATTTCACGGACGATGGCATTAGCGGCACTTGCTTTGACCGTCCCGGATTTCTGGCAATGATGAAAGAGGTTGAAGCCGGAAATGTGGAGTATCTGTGTATCAAGGACATGAGCCGCATGGGTCGTGACTATCTGAAAGTCGGTCAGATTATGGAAATCCTGCGTCAGCGTGGCGTGCGACTTATCGCCATCAATGACGGCGTGGATAGTGCCAGAGGTGACGATGATTTTACCCCTTTCCGCAACATTATGAACGAATACTACGCCAGAGACACCAGCCGTAAAATCCGTTCCACTTTCCAGTCCAAAGGCAAGTCCGGCAAGCACCTCACAGGCACGGTCATTTACGGCTATCTCTGGAACGAAGCCAGAGACCAATGGTTGGTTGACCCCGAAGCCGCTGATGTGGTCAAGCGCATCTTTGCCATGACGATTGAGGGCTACGGTCCGTATCAGATCGCCAGCAAGCTGAAAGAAGAAAAAATTCTCATTCCGTCCGCTTACCTTGCCCAGCACGGCGAGGGCGTGAACAAGAATAAGACTTTCAAAGATGTGTACGGCTGGGGTTCTTCCACCATCTGCAACCTTCTTGAAAAGCGTGAATATCTGGGACACACCATCAATTTCAAGACCCGAAAGCACTTCAAGGACAAGAAAAGCCATTATGTCCCGGAGGACGAATGGACGATTTTTGAGA
The DNA here is from genome assembly GCF_003481925.1 of Butyricicoccus sp. OF10-2. Lineage (NCBI taxonomy): Bacteria > Bacillati > Bacillota > Clostridia > Eubacteriales > Butyricicoccaceae > Butyricicoccus > Butyricicoccus sp. OF10-2. The sequence goes on from NZ_QUMC01000002.1 coordinate 42,778, forward strand.
ATACGCACGAAGCTATTATTGACCAGCAGACCTTTGACCTTGTGCAGAAAATCCGTGGGAATGTCAGACGCTACCCGGACGGCTGGGGCGAAGCAGCTCCCCTCACAGGCTTGCTTTATTGTGCCGATTGCGGCGGCAAGATGTATGTCCACCGCACCAATAACGGCAAGCGCATTTCTCAATACACCTGCTCCCAATACAGCAAAGTCCCAGTTGGAAAGCTCTGCACGACACAGCACCGTATCAATGAAGATGTGGTACTGTCCCTTGTTTCCGAAATGCTCAAAGCTATTGCCGAGTATGCCAAGCATGACCGAGCCGAGTTTGTCCGTGTGGTGCAGGAAGCGCAGTCCAGCCAGCAGACGGCAGAGGTCAGAAAACAGCGCACACGCCTTGCCACAGCAAAGCAGAGAGTTTCCGAGCTGGAAGTCCTGCTCTGCAAAATCTATGAGGACAACATTTTAGGCAAGCTGTCCGACAGCAGATACGCCACTCTGGACGCTCAATACGAAAAGGAACAGTCCGAGCTTACCGCTGAAATCTCTGTTCTGGAAAAGGCTGTCAAGAGCTATGAGAAGCACGAAAAGGACGCTGACCGTTTTATCGCTCTGATTGACAAATATGAGAACTTCGACAAGCTGACCATTGCCATGCTCAACGAGTTTATCGAGAAAATCCTTGTGCATGAGCGTGACCGCAAGGGCAGTATACAGACCACACAGGAGGTTGAGATTTACTTCAATTTTGTTGGGCGTTTCGTTCCCCCGGCGTTTGGAGAAGTGGAGCTGACCCCGGAGGAATTAGAAGAAATCCGCAAGCGAGAGGAACGCAAGGACAGACTTCATCAGAACTACTTGAAGCGTAAAGCCAGCGGAGCGCAGAAGCGATACGAGGATAAAATCAAGGAGCGGAAAAAGGCAGAAATCGAAGCCAAGAAAGCCGCCATTCGTGCAGAGGACATTGCAAAGGGCGTGTTCGTCCCTGTCAGCAGCTTACCGCAGAGAGAGCCAATGAAAGGAGTACAATCAGCATGAATATCACTTACACACAGAACGGCGATTATCTTATCCCGAACATCGTTATCCGCAAGACCAAGCCCATCGGACACTACGGCAGACTTCGCAAGGCGTATCTGGAAATGCACCGCCCGATACTGTTCAATGAACTGGTGCTATCCGACAAGCTCTTTGAACATTGTGCCGAGATTGACGAAGCGGCACGAAACCGCATGGAGCTGATCGTGCGGTCACTGGCAGAGCAAAACGGTGTGACTGAGCAACTGAAAGCCGATAATCAAATGGAATGGGTGCGGCAGATGAACGCTTGCAAGGCACAGGCAGAGGAGATTGTGAAAGCAGAATTGATTTATGATTGAGTGAGGAAGTCCGGGCAGAAAACTGTTCGGACTTTTCTCATATATTCCAAAGTTGCGATAGAATTGTTCACGAGTTTTATGGTATAATTTGAATGCGAAAAATCGTAGAATTGGAAGTTGGTAGGAGGTTGCTTTATGAGCCTTGATAGGAAAATAAATCGCATTCAATTTCTCTCAGGAAATTCGCTAAAGGTTATTGCTGTACTGACAATGCTTATTGACCATCTATGTAAAATTGTGCTGCAATGGCTGCTATCAAACTACTGGGGGGCTATGGCAGATAACGGGCAAATGTCGTGGGAGAGATTCCGAGAGATAGATTATTTCATACGGTTTGATTTGCAAAGCATTGGGACGATTGCTTTTCCGCTATTCTGTTTTTTGCTGGCAGAAGGATTCCAACACACAAGAAGTAAAAAACGCTATATTGGATTGATGCTTGCATTTGCCCTTATTTCGGAAGTTCCATTTGACATAGGTTTCTTTAGTGCGTATTCACGAATGGAAGATACATTTCCGTTTTACTTGAAGTATCAAAATGTATTTTTCACCTTGTTTTTAGGCTTATTGACGTTGGTATGCCTTGAAAGATTTTCGTGTAAATCAGACCTACCGGTGGATAGAATAAAATCAGCAGTCCTGCAAGTTCTCAGTGTAGTGCTTTTTTCCGGCATTGCGGAAGGAATCCATTGTGACTACGGTATGCAGGGGATCTTATTCATATCAGCATTTTATATTTGCCGTAATCACCGAATCTATCAAGTGTTGCTGTTCCTTTTGGCTTACATGGGGACAACGGGGAATCAACCGCCTTTATGTACGCTTCTTGCCTGCTTGCTTATTCTGCTATACAACGGAAAGCGTGGTAAACTGAAGCTAAAATACTTCTTCTATGTTTTTTATCCAGCACATATCCTTGTCCTATATTTGATTCAGATAGGACTCGGAAAATACTTACTGAAATGACTAATTGCAGTTTGTCGAGAAATTAAGCCGGAGCAAACCCCTTTAGGAACTAAAGGGCGCACTTCTATACTCTCTGTCGAGAGTAGTGCGTCCTGCGGAGCTTCATTCTCCGTCAGCAGAAGAAAACTGCATGACCGAGAATGTTGCGTCACTTCGTTCCGCCAAGGTGGCTACACCCCCTTGCGCCGCTAAAGCGGCTATCCCCTGTGGACTTGCCGTCCGCAAACGGTTTTGACAAACCGTTCGCCGCCAGCAAGTTTGAAAATCAAGAATCTTAATTTGATAAAGGAGTGTGATTCTATGAAAAAGAAATTACCCATAATCCTCTTGGGTGTTATTTTGGCTTGTGTGTTGGTTTTCGGTTTCCTTTATGCAAACAATGACATTGGTAAAACCGCAAACAGTTTAGAAGCAGACATTCGCCAATCTCAAAAAATTTTGGATGATTGGATTGTTGATGGAAGCATTTCCGACACAATGGCTGCATTTATTTCTTACCCACAGGACAAGACAGACCACACTTTTTCTGTCTATGTAAATCGCCCTGGCTTGTCTTTTGGATATTTCTTCCGTGGTGGTGGAGATATAGTTGAGGTTGATGATTACATTGCAGAGTTTGTTGTTGAGGGAAATAACGAAAGGGCATTTATCTCAATGAATACCCAAAATATTGTTCGACTTGAAGTAGATGATGGCAACGGCATTCAGGTGATTGATATTGATAGTGGCAAGCCTTTCGCCATTGTCCTGCCCCTCAATGTAGGAAACATCTGTTTCTATGATACGAATGGAAATGTTGTGGAATATCTTCGCCAACAACTTTGACCAACTTCAATTTACCGAACTGAACACAACAACTGAATACCGAAAAACTGACCGTTGACTGGTCGCAATCTGCGAAAAGTTGACGGTCTTTTTTTATCCCCATTTTCAAAAAAGGAGGTCACGAAAAATGGCAAAACCGAAAAACCTTGAACAGCTCCGAGCCGAAAAGGAACAGGTCGAGACACAGCTTGCACAGGAACAGCACAAGCTGGAGCGTCTGGAGAACAGAAAGAAGTATCTGGAGAAAGGCGAGAGACAAAAGCGCACCCATCGTCTTTGCAATCTGGGCGGCACGATTGAGAGCCTTGCCCCGGAGGTCAAAGATCTCAACCGTGCCGAAATGACGGAGCTGATGGAACACATCTTTTCCCTGTCCGAAGTCCAGCGAGCCGTCCGTCACATGGCGATTACTCACACCAACCAAGCGAACAGAGAAAAGGAGTTGAAAGCCGATGGCACTATTTCATCTGAGCGTCACGCAGACTAAGCGAAGCGCAGGACAGTCCGCTATTGCTTCTGCCGCCTACCGTGCCGGGGAGCGATTGTATAGCGAGTATTACGGCGAATACAGCGACTACACCCGCAAGGGCGGCGTGATCTGCTCCGACATTCTCCTGCCGTCCCATGCACCGCCAGAATACGCAGACCGCCAGACCCTATGGAACGCCGTGGAAAAAGCCGAGCGTGGAAAGAACGCCCAGCTTGCATACAGCTTTGACATTGCCTTGCAGAATGAATTTTCCCTTGAGGAAAACATCGCTCTTGCAAGGCAATTTTTGTTGGAGAACTTTGTGAGCCGTGGCATGGTGGTTGACTTCGCCGTACACCAGCCAGACCGGGAGGACGGCGGCATACCAAACCCGCATTTTCATGTGCTTTGCCCTATCCGCCCCATCGAGCAGAACGGCAAATGGGGACTAAAGCAACGCCGGGTGTATGAGCTGGACGAGGACGGCAACCGTATCCGGGACCAGAACGGAGAGTTTGTTTTCAACGCCGTTCCCACTACCGACTGGGGCAGTCCCGAAACGCTGGAACATTGGCGTGAAGCATGGGCGGAGATGTGCAATGCCAAGTTTGCGGAAAAAGGTATTGATGTTCGTATCGACCACCGCAGCTATGAACGGCAAGGCGTGGATTTACTTCCCACTATCCATGAAGGCGCAACCGTCCGGGCAATGGAGAAGAAAGGCATACGCACCGAGAAGGGCGAGTTCAACCGCTGGATCAAGGCAACCAATGCCGTTATCCGGGACATCAAGAAGAAAATCGCTCTCCTGTTCGATTGGATTGCCGAAGCAAAAGCAGAGCTTGCCAAGCCGCAGGCACCCGACCTTGTTTCTCTGCTGAACGCCTATTACACCCAGCGCAGAGCCGGGGCGTATTCGCAGAAAGGCAAGGTCAGCAATCTAAAGGAGATGAACGAGACTTTCAATTATCTCCGGGCAAACGGCATTTACTCCCTTGAAGATTTGGAAAGCCGTGTCAGCGAACACAGTGCTGCCACAGAGAGCTTGAAGAAAACGCTGGACGAACAGACCGCCCGAATGAAAGCAATTAAGCAGCTCTATGACAGCTCCGCTGCTTTCCAGAGCTTGAAGCCTGTCTATGACGGCTTGCAGAAAATCAAGTTTGAGAAGCCCAGAGCCAAGTACAAGGCAGAGCATGAAGCGGAACTGAAACAGTTCTACGCCGCCAGACGCAAGCTGACCGGAGAGTTCCCGGACGGCAAGGTGGATATGAAAAAGCTGACCGAAGAGTATGACGAGCTGGAACAGGCGCACAACACCACCTACGGCGAGTTTAAGACCGTCAGAGACGATTTACACCGCCTTTGGAAGGTCAAGTCATGCGTAGATACTGCCGCCCGATTTAACGAGCGCACAGAGGAACAAAAGCTCCAAAATCGACCCCAAACACGACAGAAAAAGGAGGAACTATCCCGATGAATTACACCCAAGCACAGATTGACCGGGCAAACGCCGTCAGTCTGGAAGATTTTCTCCGCACACAGGGAGAGACACTTATCAAAAGCGGACGAGAATACCGCTGGAAAGAACATGACAGCCTGACCGTCCGGGGAAACAAGTGGTTTCGACACAGCCAGAGCAAGGGCGGCTATCCCATTGATTTTGTCATGGAGTTTTACGGCAAGTCCTTTCCCGAAGCTGTCCAGCTCCTGACCGGCGAAAGCGGCGAAGGACAGACCGAAGCCACCACAGCACCGCCCACAGCGTTCCACTTGCCCTTGCACAACCGAACAGCCGACAGAGCAATTCAATATCTTTGCGAAAGCCGAGGTCTCAACCCGAAACTGGTTGAGGATTTTCTTCTTTCCGGGGACATTTACGAGGACGCAAAGCGGCACAATGTTGTCTTTGTTGGCAGAGACCGAAGCGGTACGCCGAGATACGCCCATGTGCGAGGAACGGCAGACCCATTCAGACAGGATATTACCGGGTCTGACAAGTCCTATCCGTTCCGCTATGAGGGAAACGGCAACCAGCTTTTTGTTTTTGAAGCGCCGATTGACCTTTTGTCCTTTATCTGCCTTTATCCGCAGGATTGGCAGACAAGAAATTATCTTGCCCTGGGCGGCGTTTCGGGCAAAGCCCTTGACCGTTTTCTTTCTGAACGCAAGGACACCCGAAAAGTATTCCTCTGCCTTGACAGCGACACCGCAGGAAGTGAAGCCTGCTTCCGACTGGCGCAGGACATTCCCGGCGAGATCGCCGTCATTCGCCTTGTCCCGGCAAGGAAAGACTGGAACGATGTTCTCCGTCAGCAAGGGGACATTCCGAGCCGCAAATTCATAGCCGAGACAATCACGCTGCGAGAGCTGCCCACCGCCCAGCCTGTCCCAATGCTCCGTATGGCTGATGTGGAGCTGACGAGCGTGGAATGGCTATGGTTTCCCTATATCCCATTTGGAAAGCTGACAATTATCCAGGGCAATCCCGGCGAGGGCAAGACCTACTTTGCCATGCGCCTTGCGGCGGCTTGCACCAATCGAAAGCCTTTGCCCGGTATGGAGACACTTGAACCTTTCAATATCATCTATCAGACCGCCGAGGACGGTCTGGGCGATACCGTTAAGCCCCGGCTGATGGAAGCGGACGCAGACCTTGAAAGAGTACTTGTCATTGACGATAGAGACACGCCGCTGACCCTTGCCGATGAGCGCATAGCAAGGGCAATCCGTGAGAACAGCGCAAGGCTGGTTATCATCGATCCGGTACAGGCGTTTCTGGGCGCAGATGTGGACATGAACCGGGCAAATGAAGTCCGTCCCATCTTCCGCAGTCTGGGAGACATTGCACAGGCTACCGGGTGCGCTATCGTGCTGATCGGACACCTCAACAAAGCCGCAGGAACGCAAAGCACCTACCGGGGATTGGGGTCTATCGACATTACGGCGGCAGTCCGCAGCCTACTCTTTATCGGCAAGCTGAAAGACAGCCCCACAACAAGGGTACTTATCCATGAGAAAAGCTCCCTTGCGCCGCCCGGACAGTCCCTTGCCTTTTCTCTGGGAGATGAGAAAGGCTTTGAATGGATAGGAGCTTATGACATTACCGCTGACGAGCTTCTTGCTGGGACGGACACCGGCAAGACCGAGAGCAAGACCGCACAGGCAGAAATGCTGATACTGGAACTGCTGGCAGACGGAAAGAAAATGCCGAGTGCAGAGCTGGAAAAAGCGGTCAATGACAGGGGCATATCCTCACGCACGATGAGGACAGCTAAAAGCCGTATTGGAGACAGGCTTGTGACCGAGAAAGACGGCACAGCATGGGTCTGCTATCTCCGAAGCTGACGCAGGAACACGGCAAGCATGGCAAAGACGGCAAGGTTTTTATAGATACCTTAATGTTGCCGCCTTGCCTTGTTCCCTCATACCGACACCGCCCGATGATGAACAGTCACCGGGCATTTTTCATTTACAGGAGGATTTTGAATGAACAATACCGCAACCAACAGCACCACTTGCCCGACTGTCAGAAAGCAGATTGGCAAGACCACCTATATCGTCCGTGTCCATTTCAGCCAGACCGCCAAGGAGACGATGGAGGACAAAATCAAGCGTATGCTCCGTGAAGAAGTCCGCAAAATGTGACTTCTTTTTGAATTTGATGAAAAAGTCCTTGACTTTTCGTCTCTGGCAAAACCGCCAAGTCGATTTTGATTTCCTGCGGTGCAAGGCTTGCGCCCTTCGACATTGCAGAGCTGCGGGAGCTGATGAGCTACGATGAGATGGAACTGGACACCATCGGAGACCGGAAGACGGCGCTGTTCGTCATCATTTCCGACACCGATGACACCTTCAATTTCGTCGTGGCGATCATGTATTCCCAGCTCTTCAACCTTCTCTGCGACAAAGCAGATGACGTTTACAACGGACGGCTTCCCGTCCATGTGCGCTGTCTGCTCGACGAGTTTGCGAACATCGGTCAAATCCCGAAGTTTGATAAGCTCATCGCAACCATACGAAGCCGGGAAATCTCGGCGTCAATCATCTTGCAGTCCCAGTCTCAGCTCAAGACCATCTACAAGGATGCGGCGGACACCATCACGGGCAACTGCGACTGCACTCTTTTCCTCGGCGGCAAGGAGAAATCCACCCTCAAGGAAATCAGCGAGGTGCTGGGTAAAGAGACAATCGACCTTTACAACACCTCAGAAACCCGTTCCAACAACAACTCTTATGGCTTGAACTATCAGAAGACCGGCAAGGAACTGATGTCTCAGGACGAGATCGCCGTCATGGACGGAGCTAAGTGTATTTTGCAGCTTCGAGGCGTGAGACCTTTTCTCAGTAACAAATACGACATCACGAAGCATCCCAAATACCGGCAGCTCTCCGACTATGACAAGCGGAATGCCTTTGACATCGAAAAATACCGGCAGCATAAGCTGGTGGTCAAGCCCGATGACACATTCGACCTCTATGATATGGGCGAGGTCGATGCAGATTAAAGCCCCGTCGCTGCACTGCGCAGTGGGTAAAGCCTGATGGCTCATCCCAAAGCAGAACAGCGACGGGGCTTCTTTTTTTATGCCCATTTTCAAAAATACACAACCAATCTTTTTCAAATCAAGGAGGAAAATCTATGGCTTTCATCAATCAGGCTGTCACGGTTCTTCAGACGCTCGTTATCGCCCTCGGCGCAGGTCTCGCAGTGTGGGGTGTTGTCAACCTCATGGAAGGCTACGGCAACGACAACCCCGGCGCTAAGTCTCAGGGCATCAAGCAGCTCATGGCTGGCGGTGGTGTGGTGCTGATCGGCACGACCCTCATCCCTCTGCTCTCCGGTCTGTTCGGTTAATCCGGCAGCCGCGCAGAAGTAACCATCGGGGCGGGTGCTGGAAAAGGCACTCGCCCTTCACAATTCATCAACGATTTAAGGAGGAAATTCAAGTATGGCATTTATCAATCAGGCAGTTACGGTTCTCCAGACGCTTGTTATCGCCCTCGGCGCAGGTCTTGCGGTGTGGGGTGTTGTCAACCTCATGGAAGGCTACGGCAACGACAACCCCGGCGCTAAGTCTCAGGGCATCAAGCAGCTCATGGCTGGCGGCGGTGTGGTGCTGATCGGCACGACCCTCATCCCCCTGCTCTCCGGTTTGTTCGGCTAATCCACGGCAAGCCCAGCTTAACCGAAGGGTGGTGAAATATTGGGCAGCATTTTAGAAAAGATCGAACAAGCTCTCAAGGATATGCTGATCGGATGGATCGAGAGCAACCTGACCAATATGTTCACCGATGTCAACGAGAAGGTAGGAACGATTGCCGCCGAAGTTGGGCAAACACCGTCCGGCTGGAACGGCGGCGTGTACCAGATGATCCGGGGACTATCCGAAAACGTGATAGTCCCCATCGCTGGTATCATCATCACCTTCGTTTTGTGCTACGAGCTGATTTCTATGATCACCGAGAAAAACAACCTTCACGACATGGACACATGGATGTTCTTCAAGTGGTTTTTCAAGGCGGCTGTGGCGATCTATCTCGTAACACACACGTTTGACATCGTGATGGCAGTATTCGACATCGGGCAGAATGTAGTTTCCGGTGCAGCAGGAGTAATCCACGGCAACACGAGCATTGACATTGACGCGACGATTGCGCAGATGCGTACCGGCATGGAGAACATGGGCGTCGGAGAACTGCTCGGACTGTCGATAGAAACGCTCCTGATCAGCCTGTGCCTCAAAATCATGGCAATCCTCATTACGGTCATCCTCTACGGGCGCATGATTGAGATTTACTGCACCGTGAGTATTGCGCCTATTCCCATCGCAACCATGAGCAACCGCGAATGGGGCAGCATCGGCACGAACTATCTGAAAGGCTTGTTCGCTCTGGCATTTCAGGGCTTTCTCATCATGGTCTGCGTCGGCATCTATGCGGTGCTGATTAACGGCATGATCATCGCAGACAACATTCATTCGGCTCTGTTCTCTGTGGCAGCGTATACGGTCATTCTATGCTTCTCGCTGTTCAAGACCGGAAGCCTCGCAAAATCCATTTTCCATGCGCACTAAGGAGGTCGGCAGCATGAAGAAGTACAGCATCATCTACGCCGATCCCCCTTGGGCGTATCGGACTTACTCCAAGAAGGGACAGGGACGATCGGCGGAAAGCCACTACCCGACAATGTGCATTGAAGACATCAAGGCACTTCCTGTCGGTGAGCTTGCCGCTAAGGACTGCGCTCTGTTTCTCTGGATCACGTTTCCGTGCCTCTGTGAAGCACTCGAAGTGTTGACGGCATGGGGCTTTTCTTATAAGACCGTGGCTTTTGTATGGGTGAAGCAAAACCGCAAGAACGATGACCTCTTCACCGGCATGGGGTATTGGACAAGGGCAAACGCGGAAATCTGCATCCTTGCCACGAAGGGACACCCGAAGCGAGTTGACGCCGGTGTGCGTCAGGTCATCCTCAGCCACATCGAAGAGCATTCCAAAAAGCCGGATGAAGCGAGGGAACGCATTGTTCGGCTCATGGGAGACCTTCCCCGCGTAGAGCTTTTTGCCCGTCAGTCTCCCGAAGGCTGGGACGTTTGGGGCAACGAAGTCGAATGCAGCATTACTCTTGGAAAGGAGGAAACAGTCAATGGCATTTGTTCCGGTCCCGAAGGATCTTAACCGCGTCAAAACGAAGGTCATGTTCAACCTGACCAAGCGGCAGCTCATTTGTTTTTCCATCGCTGCGGCAGTCGGCGTTCCGATCTTCTTTCTGGCGAAGGCGCATCTCGACTTGTCTACGGCGGCAATGCTGATGGTGGTCATCATGCTCCCGTTCATCTTCTTCGCGCTTTACGAGAAGGACGGACAGCCCGCCGAAAAGTATCTGTACCACATCGTACAGTCCATGTTCATCCGGGACAAGGTGCGTCCCTATCGCACAAACAATCTCTATGCTGAAATTCAGCAGAAAATCAAAGAACAGGAGGAATTGCAGCTTGAACAACAGCACAGCAAAGGCAAAGCCTAAGATGACGGTCAAAAACGGCGTCGTTTACGGCGATGCCCTTTCCGCTCAGGAAAAGAAGCGGCTCGTCATGCAGAAGAAAAAGGACAGGAAGGCAAAGAAAGTCCGCAAGTCCGCCCAGCAGACCATTCCCTATGTGGAGATGAGCCGCGACGGTATCTGCAAGGTAAACAGCCGCCTCTACACGAAGTCCATCGCCTTTGAGGACATCAACTACCAGCTTGCGCAGAACGAGGACAAAACTGCCATCTTTGAGAACTGGTGCAACTTTCTGAACTACTTTGACAGCTCGATTTTCGTTCAGCTCTCCTTCATCAATCAGAAGGCAAGCCTCAATGAGTTCCGCAAGCGCATCAACATTCCGGCACAGGAGGACGCCTTCAACGACATCCGCTCCGAGTATTCCGGAATGCTGCAAAGCCAGCTCACCAAGGGCAACAACGGACTGGTCAAGAAGAAGTACATCACCTTCGGCATTGAGGCAGACTCCCTCCGCACGGCAAAGCCGAAGCTCGAACGCATTGAAACCGACATTCTCAACAACTTCAAAACCCTCGGCGTGAGGACGGAGCCGCTGTCCGGCTACGAGCGGCTGAAAGTGTTTCATGATGTGTTCAACATGGACACCAATGAGCCGTTCCGCTTTTCCTTTGACATGGTTGCCCGGACGGGACTCAGCACGAAGGACTTCATCGCGCCCACTTCCTTTGACTTCCGTGAAGGCAAGTGCTTCAAGATGGGCAGAACCATCGGCGCGGTGAGCTTCCTGCAAATCCTCGCGCCGGAACTCAATGACCGTATGCTTGCCGACTTCCTTGAGATGGACAGCAACATCACGGTCAATTTTCATATCCGGACGATTGACCAGGCGAAGGCAATCAAGAGCATCAAGTCGAAGATCACCGACCTCGACAAAATGAAGATCGAGGAACAGAAAAAAGCAGTCCGCTCCGGCTACGACATGGACATCATCCCGTCCGATCTCGCTACCTTCGGCGGTGAGGCAAAGCGTCTGTTGCAGGATCTCCAGACCCGCAATGAGAGACTGTTCCTTGTGACTATCCTCATCATGAACACGGCATCCAATCGCCAGAAGCTCGAAAACGCGGTATTCCAAACCGCTGCCATTGCCCAAAAGTATAACTGTGCGCTCAAGCGTCTTGACTTCCAGCAGGAAGAGGGGCTGATGTCTTCTCTGCCTATCGGCGTCAATCAGGTGGAAATTGAACGCGGACTGACCACTTCCAGCACGGCGGTTTTCGTGCCGTTCACCACGCAGGAGCTTTTTCAGGGCGGCGAAGCTCTCTACTACGGGCTGAACGCGCTGTCCAACAACATGATCATGGTTGACCGCAAGCGGCTCAAGAACCCCAACGGGCTGATCCTGGGTACACCCGGTTCCGGTAAGTCCTTCTCCGCCAAGCGCGAAATGACGAACGCCTTCCTCATCACTGAGGATGACATCATCGTCTGCGACCCCGAAGCCGAGTATTTCCCCCTTGTGCAGAAGCTCGGCGGTCAGGTCATCCGCATCTCGCCGGTCAGCACGGATTACATCAATCCGCTGGACATCAACACGAACTACTCCGAAGAGGAAAACCCGCTGACGCTGAAATCCGACTTCATTCTCTCCATGTGTGAGCTGATTGTCGGCGGCAAGGACGGCTTGCAGCCAGTTGAGAAGACCATCATTGACCGCAGCGTCCGCATGGTCTATCAGGAGTTTCTTGCAGACCCAAAACCGGAGAAAATGCCGATCCTCGAAGACCTCTACAACATTCTGAGAAATCAGAAGGAGCCGGAGGCACAGCGCATTGCAACTGCCCTTGAAATTTATGTTCACGGCTCTCTGAACGTCTTCAATCACAGAACGAATGTGGATGTCAACAACCGCTTCGTCTGCTATGACATCCGCGAACTCGGCAAGCAGCTCAAAAAGCTCGGTATGCTGATTGTGCAGGATCAGGTGTGGAACAGAGTTACCATCAACCGCGCCCAGCACAAGGCAACGCGCTACTACATGGACGAGTTCCACCTTTTGCTGAAAGAGGAACAGACCGCCGCGTACAGCGTGGAAATCTGGAAGCGTTTCAGAAAATGGGGCGGCATCCCGACCGGAATCACGCAGAACGTCAAGGATCTTCTTGCCTCCCGCGAGGTGGAGAACATTTTTGAAAACTCGGATTTTGTCTACCTTCTGAATCAGGCATCCGGCGACCGGCAGATTCTCTCGAAGGCGCTGAACATCTCGCCCAGCCAGCAGAACTACATCACCAACTCCAACGCCGGTGAGGGGCTGATCTTCTACGGCTCGACCATCGTTCCCTTCAAGGACGATTTCCCGAAGGACACCCAGCTCTACCGCATCATGACCACCCGCTTAGAAGAAATCGTACAGAACTGATAGGAGGATTTTTGAATATGAACAACAAGATGATTACCATTCCCTATGCGGACGCTATCGAATACGGAGAGAACACCTCCGCGCTGTTTAAGGCTCTGTGGGAGCTGACCGATCTGCTCCGACTGGAAAGCGACCTCAAGAAGCATCACCGCGCCTACCTCCATGTGAGGGAGGACATCGACGAAAAGGTCAAGGAAGCGCGTCAGATTATGACCAAAGTAGCCGTGGATATGATCGGCTTTTACTTCAATGTTGATGTTTCTGAGTGCAGCAACAACGATGAGAATACCCCTTTCGCTGACGCGGGTGAAGATGAAACCGTTTCTATCCCCAAGGGCAAGTATGAGCTGATGATCGACGATCTGCTCACCATGTCCGAAATCATCCAGTGCGTCGCAGATATGCGCACGCAGGATGTGAAGGCAATCCGTGAGTTCGGCAAGTTCGTCCCTGCCTTTGCCGCCTTTGAGAAGAACCGGCTGAGCCTCTATCGTGAGGCGGCGAAGGAAGCCGAGGAAATCTTCGACCGTTGGGCGGACGAGATTGACGATCTCGACGAGGACTTCATGGAAGACGAGGACTACGAGCCGGACGAGTATTACTCCGATTGATGCCCATTGAAATGTTATCGGGTTTTACAGCCAACATTTCAACGGGAACGCAAATCCAACAGAACAGGAGGTAAACCACCATACAACTTGACATCATTCATACCGGCGATTGCCTTGAAATCCTGAAAACCCTGCCCGATGACAGCGTTCATTGCTGTGTGACGTCCCCTCCGTATTACGCGCTCCGCGATTACGGCATGGATGCGCAGATCGGCAGAGAGACAACGCCGAAGGAATATATCTCGCGCCTGACGGAAGTGTTTACCGAAGTCAGGCGCGTTTTGCGTCCGGATGGAACGCTCTGGCTGAACATCTCGGACACCTACGCCGGAAAGGGCAATCAGGGAGACTTCATTGACCCGAAGAACCCCTGCGGCAGAAACGGTCAGGCTGTGGCTCTCAACAACAAGGTTGAGGGCTGCAAGCCGAAGGATATGATCGGCATTCCGTGGATGCTGGCTTTTGCCCTCCGCGATACCGGCTGGTATCTGCGCAACGACATCATCTGGATGAAGGATAACCCCATGCCGGAGAGCGTGAAAGACCGCCTATCCCGCTGCTATGAGCATATCTTTCTGTTCTCCAAGTCCAAGAAGTATTTCTTTGACTACAAGGCAATCTCCGAGCCGATTGCCCCCGCAACGGCAGAACGCCTCAAGCGCGGCATGAAGGGCGGAAACAAATACGGCAAGCCCGTTCCCGGTCAGCCTCAGCCGCAGTCCATCAACCGCCCGCGTGAGCATGGCGCGATCAAGGACGCAGACATCAATCCGGTCCGCAACAAGCGCGATGTCTGGAAGATCAACACCGTCCCCTTCAAGGGCGGTCACTATGCCGCCTACCCTCCAAAGCTGGTTGAAACCTGTCTTCTCGCCGGTTGTCCAGAAGGCGGCATTGTGCTTGACCCGTTCATGGGAAGCGGCACAACCGGCATGGTTGCCTCACAGATGGGGCGTCATTTCGTGGGCATAGAGCTGAACCCTGAATACACCGAGCTTGCCTACAAGCGGATTGGAGGTGAAATCTGATGTCCAAGGAACCGGAACTCAAAGCCCGCGACAAGGTTGTTCTGCGGATGACGCGAGAGGGCGCGGTCGAGGAAAACCTGACGGCTGGCACCGAGCAGCGTGTGTCAAAACGTCCGGAAGATGTGGAGCTGGTGAAGCCCAGTGAGACAGTCGAGCCTTCCGAAGCTCTTTCCCCAGAGGAACAGAAAAAGGTGCAGATGCGCCGTCAGCAGCGTCAGTTTCGGGCGGAACACGCCGAGGATAACGACACACAGCCGCCCTCGGAAACGTCCGTCACAGAAGAGAAAAGGGCAGAAAATCCACCCCAGAATGTACCTGAACCGCTGCCCTCGGAAACGCCGTTCAAGCCTCCAACTTTAGAGCAGCACAGCGTTTCTTCTCATACCGGCACGGTGATTGCTGAAACGGTTGTCACGCACAAGCTGCGCAAGACCTCTGCGGTTGAAGCCGTTGACGCGGATGCCGTTCTCTCCCAAGCGGCGGAGACTGCTTCCGCAAAGCCGATCATCGACGATGCCGTCCCGCCCACGAAGCGGATGCAGAAGCTCGAAAGGAAGTCAGAGAAGGCACATGAGCGTCTGGACGCTGCCCGCGAGAAGCTGCCCACGCACAAGGTTCTCAAGAAAGAGCGTGTTTTTGATGAGGAAACCGGCAAGGGCAAAACCCGCCTTCATTTTGAGGATGAGCTGAAAAAGCCCAAGAGCAAAGGCAAGCTGCAATTTGAAGCAGATAAAACCGTCCGTAAGGTCGGTGACACCCTCGCTTCCGGCATTCACGGCAAAATCCATGAGGTCGAACAGGAAAACACGGCGGTTGAGGCGGCGCATAAAACGGAGATCGCCGCTGAGACTGCCGCTCGGCATTTCCGTCATCATCGGGAAAGCAGCGTCAACAAGCCCTACGAGAAGGTCTCCAAGCTGGAACACAAGGCGGATGCTGCGGATGCGAAGCTCCAATATGAAAGAAATCAGCAGGAGCATCCTGAGATGAAGAAGCAGAACATGAACAAGCACTATCAGAAGCAGAGCATCAAGAAGGAATATGCCGCCGCTCGAAATGCCGGTTCTCAGACTGCCGGGACTGCTACAAAAAGCACCGGCAAGAAGCTCGGTGAGAAGGCGTCCGACAAGATCAAGGAGTTCTTTGAGAAGAACAAGAAGGTCTTCATCTGGATCGGCGTCGGAATTGCCCTTCTCGTTTTGCTCGGTGCCGGAATCAGCTCGTGTTCGATGCTTACTTCTACCGGCTCGACGGTTATCGCTTCCTCCTATCTCAGCGAGGATGATGCGATGCTGGGCGCAGAAGCGCAGTATTGCCAAATGGAGCAGGAGCTGCAACGCTATCTCGACACCTACGAAAGCACTCACAACTACGATGAATACCACTTCGATCTGGATGATATTGAGCATGACCCCTATGTGCTGATCTCCATTCTCTCGGCTCTCCATGAGGGCGAGTTCACGCTGGATGAGGTGCAGGGTACGCTCCAAATGCTGTTTGAAAAGCAGTACATCCTCACCGAAGAGGTTATCGTCGAAACCAGATACCGCACGGAAACCGACACATGGACGGACGCAGACGGCAACACGCACACGGAAACCTATCGCGTCCCGTATGACTACTACATCTGCAACGTGAAGCTCGAAAACTTCAATCTCTCCCACGTCCCGGTCTACATCATGTCTCAGGAACAGCTTTCCATGTACGCAACGTATATGTCGGTGCTGGGCAACCGCGAGGATCTGTTCGGAGACTCTCCCTATGTGGACAAGTACATCACCAATCCTCCCGCCGACTACGATGTCAACCCGGAATACCTGAACGACGAGAAGTTTGCAGCGCTGATTACCGAGGCGGAAAAGTATCTCGGCTATCCGTATGTGTGGGGCGGCTCCAATCCCGACACGTCCTTCGACTGCTCCGGCTTTGTCAGCTATGTTCTCACGAACAGCGGTCTTGTGAACACCGGGCGGCTGGGCGCACAGGGGCTTTACAACGTCTGTACGCCGGTTTCAAAGGCGAATGCACAGCCCGGTGATCTTATCTTTTTCGTCGGGACGTATGACACCCCCGGCGTGTCTCACGTCGGCATCTACGTTGGTGATGGGGTCATGATCCACTGCGGCGATCCCATTCAGTACACATCTATCAACTCTTCCTATTGGCAGCAGCATTTCTACGCCTTCGGAAGACCCGCCTATTAAAAGAAAGGAGTTTTGCATGAATCCCAAGTATCAGAAAGTCCTCTCCGACATTGAGAAGGCTGAAAAGAAGAAGTCCGAAATCGAGGTCAGCTCAAGGAGCTGTACGACAAGAAGACAGAGCTGGAAAACCTTGAAATCATCAATACTGTGCGCTCTATGGTGATGGACAAGGATCAGATCATGGCGTTCCTGTCTTCCATGAAGGGCGGCACCAAACCCGCTGAAAATACGGAGGTAATCGACAATGCGTAAGAAGTTTCGTTTTCTGACCGTCCTTGCGGTCTGCGTCATGGTTCTGTCCTGCTTCTCGGTGACGGCGTTTGCCTATGCCGATGACACCGATCAGAACCTTCCGGTCACAGAGGCAACCCAGCCGGAACAGCAGCCCGCAGTCACACCCGCGCCGGAAAAGCCGAAGGGTGAGCCGATTGACGATGAGGGCAACGCCTACACCCGCGACTTGCTCTATGACAAGGCAACCAACAAGCAGTTCATCACTGTCCAGACGAAGAACGGCAACACCTTCTATATCGTCATTGACTACGATGCACCCATCAATGAGGATGAGGAACAGTATCAGACGTACTTCCTGAACATGGTCGATGAAAGCGATCTGCTTGCGCTGCTGGATGAAGACACTGCGGCGGCTCTGACCACCTGTAACTGCAAGGAAAAGTGCGCTGCTGGTCAGGTCAACACCGACTGCCCGGTCTGCAAGACCAACATGAGCGAATGCACCGGCACAGCCCCCGTTACACCTGAGCCGGACAAGGAAGCAGAAAGCGATGTCCCCGCACCTAAGCCCGAAAAGAAATCCAACGTCGGCATGATCCTCGTCATCTTTGCCCTTGCCGGTGCTGCGGGTGCAGCTTATTACTACATCAAGTTCGTCAAGGGCAGAAAGCCCAAGGATGAGGACATGGACTTCTTTGATGATGAAGGCTACGAGGAAGAGCCGTATATCAACGAGGATGAAGAGCCGCAGATCGCGGAGGATGCTGAAACGGATGGTGATGAAGATTGATCTTAGTCATTGCTGAAAAGCCCAGCGTTGCCCAGTCCATCGCAAAGGTGCTGGGCGCGACGTCCCGCAAGGACGGCTACATGGAGGGCGGCAATTACATCGTTTCATGGTGCTTCGGTCATCTGGTGGAGCTGGCAGACGCCAGCTCCTACGATGAGCGGTATGCCAAGTGGCGGTATGACGATCTGCCCATTGTTCCGGAAAGCTGGATGTTTGAGGTCACGAAGGACAAAGCCCAGCAGTTCAAGGTGCTGTCCTCTCTCATGAAGGACAAGCGCGTCACCGAGCTGGTCTGCGCAACCGATGCAGGGCGCGAGGGTGAGCTGATCTTCCGGCTGGTTTACAACAAAGCCGGATGCACCAAGCCCTTCAAGCGTCTGTGGATCAGCTCATTGGAGGACTCCGCCATCCGCGAAGGCTTCCAGCATCTCCGGGATGGCAAGGAATATGACCGTCTCTATGAAGCGGCACTCAGCCGCTCGAAGGCGGACTGGATTGTCGGTATCAACGGCACCCGCCTGTTTACCACGCTCTATCACAAGAAACTGGTGGTCGGGCGCGTCCAGACGCCGACCCTTGCAATGCTGGTGGAGCGTGACGGGAAAATCTCCACGTTCCAGAAGGAAAAGTATTTCAATGTCCACGTCGGCAAGGGCGATTTGACCGCTGATCTGGAAAAGGTCAAAACCAAAGAGGAAGCAAAGAAGATTGCGGCGGCTTGCGAGAAAAAGCAAGCCGTCGTTTCTTCTCTCAAGCAGGAAACGAAGACGGTCAACCCTCCGAAGCTCTATGATCTGACCACCTTGCAGCGCGAGGCTAACCGCTACTACGGCTTCACCGCCCAGCAGACGCTCGATCTCGTTCAGACACTCTACGAAAAGAAGCTCCTGACCTATCCGCGCACGGACAGCCAGTTCATCACGGACGATATGGAGGACACTGCCCGTCAGGTCATTTCCATCGTCTGCCGCCAGCTTCCGCTTTTCTCCGGCGTTTCGGTTACTCCGGACATTGCCCGCGTAACCGACAACAGCAAGGTCACAGATCACCATGCCATCCTCCCGACCGTCCAGCTTGAAAAGCAGGATGTTTCGGCGCTTCCTCAGTCGGAGCAGAAAATCCTCAATCTTATCGGGATGCGCCTTCTGTGTGCGACCGGCGAGAAGCACACCTACGCAGAAACGCAGATCACGCTCTCCTGCGAGGGCTATGCGTTCAAAACCAAGGGCAAGACCATCGTTCAAAACGGCTGGAAAGCCATCGAAGAGCTGTTCAAGGCTTCCCTCAAGACGAAGGAAAAGGACGATCCCATGAAGTCCCTGCCCGAAGTCCATGAGGGTGATGCTCTGGATAATGTGTCCGCCAGCGTCACCGAACACTTCACAACGCCTCCGAAGCAGTACACGGAAGACACGCTCCTGTCTGCAATGGAGACTGCCGGAAACGATCAGTTTGACGATGACACCGAGAAGAAAGGTCTTGGAACACCCGCGACCCGCGCCGGTATCATTGAAAAGCTGGTGAAGTCCGGCTTTGCAGAGCGCAAGGGTAAGTCTCTCATTCCCACGAAGGACGGCTGCAACCTTGTCTGCGTCCTGCCGGAACAGATCACATCTCCCGCAATGACGGCGGAATGGGAAAACACGCTCATGGAGATTGAGCGCGGCAATGCGGATGCAGACGCATTTCTCAGCGGCATTGTCCGGATGACCGGGGATCTCGTGAAAGCCTACCCGTTTCTCTCCGATGCCGAAGCCCAGCGTTTCGGCACGGGTAAGGAGGAAATCGGCAAATGTCCTCGTTGTGGATCTCCGGTCTATGTCGGCAAGGGCAACTTCTACTGCTCAAACAAGGAATGCTCCTTCTGCCTGTGGGAAGACAACAAGTTCTTTTCCAGCAAGAAAAAGAAGCTGACCAAGAGGATTGCAAAGGAGCTGCTGGACAAGGGCTGGTGCCGCGTGACCGGGCTTTACACGCCGAAGAAGCCTCAGCTCTACGATGCGGTGATTCGTCTGGATGACAGCGGCGGCAAATACGTCAGCTTCAAGATGGAGTTTGACCGATGACCCGCCCAAAGTATGTTGCTTCATGCAGCGGAGGCAAAGACAGCGTAGCGACGCTCCTGCTGGCTGCACAGCACAATGAGCCGCTGGACGAGGCGGTTTTCAGTGAGGTCATGTTTGATAAGGACACAAGCGGCGAAGTCCCGGAACACCGGGACTTCATTTATGACCGGCTCAAGCCCTTCTGCGAAAAAGAGTTGGGCATCAAGTTCACCATTCTCCATGCGGACAAGACCTACGATGACGTATTTCATCATGTCATCACCCGCGGGCCTCATAAGGGCGAGGTTCGCGGGTTCGCGTGGGCCGGGATGTGCGCGGTCAATCGGGATTGCAAAATCCCGCCAGTCCGCAAGTTCAATGCTGCGCTTTCTCCGGATACTGTGAGCTATGTCGGCATCGCGGAGGATGAGCCAAAACGCCTTGTGCGTCTGGACGGCGTGAAGAAGGTCAGTCTCCTTGCCAAGTACGGCATGACCGAGGCGGACGCCTACAAGCTCTGTCAGGAACACGGGCTGCTTTCCCCAATCTACGCTCACTGCCGAAGAAACGGCTGCTGGTTCTGTCCCAACGCCAGTGACTCGGAGCTGCTGCACATGGTCACAAAGCACCCGGATATGTTTGACCGGCTGATTGAATGGGAGCAGGAGGATAACATCTTTCATCGTCGGCTGACACGCAGAGAAACCCCGTCTGAGGTAAAGGCTCGTTTATTGAGCAAATCTCAGACGGGGGGTTCTTCTCCCCGAAACAAATCCGAAATGGAGGTTTGAAATGGCTGAAAGCAAAAATGCACAGCAAGTCCGCGAAATCACGGACAAGCTGGAACAGGGCATCAAGGAGCTGTTTGAATCCGAGCGGTTCAAGGAATATCTCCGCACGATGTCCAAGTTCTACAACTATTCCTTCAACAACACGCTGCTCATTGCGATGCAGAAGCCGGAGGCAACCTATGTTGCCGGTTATACCTCGTGGCAGCGCAACTTTGACCGTCAGGTCATGAAGGGCGAAAAGGGCATCAAGATTCTTGCGCCCGCGCCGTACAAGGCGCAGGAAGAGCGTGAGAAGATTGACCCCGCGACGCAGAAACCAGTGATCGGCGCAGATGGGAAGGCTGTCACAGAAACAGTTGAGGTTCTGCGTCCTGCCTTCAAGGTGGTGAGTGTCTTTGATGTTTCCCAGACGGACGGCAAGGAGCTTCCGGACATCATCGTCGATGAGCTGAAAGGCACCGTCGAAAACTACGAGGCGTTCTTCGACGCGCTCAGGCAGGAATCTCCCGTCCCTATTTCCTTTGAGGACATTCCGGGCGGTGCAAAGGGATTCTTCTCGCCGGTTGAAAGCCGCATTGCCATTCAGGAGGGCATGAGCGAAATCCAGACGGTCAAAACCGCCATTCACGAGATCGCCCACGCAAAGCTCCACGCCGTCAAGCCGGACGAGAAAGCCGCCCCCGAAGACAAGAAGGATCGTCACACCAAAGAGGTTGAGGCGGAAAGCGTTGCCTACACCGTCTGCCAGCACTACGGCATTGAAACCTCGGACTATTCCTTCGGCTACATCGCCGGTTGGTCATCCGGCAAGGAAACCAAGGAACTGAAAAGCTCTCTGGACACCATCCGCAAGACGGCGGCTGAGATGATCGAGGGCATTGACGCCAAGCTCAAGGTGCTGCTGGCAGAGAAAGCACAGTCCGCAGAGATGGAAGTCGAAGCTCCCGTAAAGGAAGCTGTTCCGGAGGAAAAGCCGGAAGTCCCCATTTACCGCGAGACGGCGAATTATGCCTATGAAGCCGGTGAGCTGGAGTCATATCGTGCTTCTCTCGCTGCAAACGTGGAATGCCGCCGTGCGATTGAGGCGGCAATCAGCTCCAACTACGGTGATAACCGGCTGGATGCGGATGCTGCCGTGAAAAGTGTCCTTGAGCAGTTCTCTCCGGAGCGTGTCCGATATGTCCTCGCAAACACCATTCAGCAGAAAGACTTTGACGGGCGTATTCCGCAGCCCCTCAAGGAATGGGCGAAGAACGTTGAGGTCTGCCCGGAGAATGCCTCTCGCTTCCTTGTGGATAAACCCAATCCCGGACTGACGGCACTTTTCGTGGATGCGTTCCGTCAGCAGACCGAACCCCAGAAGGAAATCACTTCTGAGAAAACAGAGGGAAGAGACCCGGAGGTCGTTGCATGGGAGAACGATGAGATTACCTCTATTGAGGTAAAAACCGTGGAGGTCAAGTCTCCCTTTGCTCCCTTACCGGAGGAAGCGGCAAAAGCACCGAAGGGACACCGCCTGACTGCCGAAGAGAAGGAAATCAAAGCCGCCGTCATGGACACGCTCAAGGGGCAGATTGCCTATCACAATGACGGGATGCGGGCTTCCTACCGCGCCTCTAACCACTCCTTCAATCTGCTGGCACGGAACGGCGTCAAAATTGAGGGCAACACGGTCACGCAGAACGGTGAGCCGCTGTTCAAAATCCATCGCCGTCATGCGGCACGGAAAACGCAGGGCTGTTATCGTGAACTGATGCCGACGCTGGAATACGTCAAGCAGGAGCAGAAACAGGAAAAGCCCTCCATCCGTGATCAGCTCAGGACTGCCGCAAAACAGCAGCCGGAGAAGAAGTTACCGGTCAAATCCAAAACGCACGACATGGAGTTGTGAGAAAGGAGACGCATGAAGAAATATACAGATGTTGACATCGTTGCGGAGCTTCAGAAGCTCGTAGACAGTCATGTAGACAGCTACAAGGAAGACTTCGACATCGACAAGCGCATCATCCGCCGCGCTGCCGAAAGCCCGAATCCCGAAGAGAAAACGCTGATGTGGTTCTGCCGTCCGCATGGAACGCACTGCCTCAATGAAAATCAGGTCTTTATTCAGGGAACGCGGGATCACAACACCTTCCGTTTTTACGCGGAGCAGACCTACGACGAGTGCATTGCCCGCATCATCATCCCGAAAGCCGTTAAGCGCGGCAAGGTCTTCGGAGATGTCTTTGAGATCAACTACCGGGAACAGGCGGCAAATGTGGCGCAGAACTCGGTTGCGTCGGATCATGACCGGCTAACCTTTGCAGATGGCTTTGTGCTGGACGCGCCCTGCCGCAGCAGCTTCGATGCAGCAATGGCTCTGGTCGGTGAGCATGGCGGCGTCAAAACCCACCAGACGCTCCCGAAGGACGCGGAGCCGCTGGCAGAAGTGCTGTCTAAGCAGAAAAGCCGCCGTGACAGACTGCCGGATGCAGAAAGGACAGAGGCGCTTTCGCCTCTGCCCGTCGCAGAACTCCGCAAGTACGAAGCGGTCAAAAAGGCGCATCCCGACGCGCTGGTTTGCTTTGCTCAAAACGGCTATTTTGAGCTGTACGGCAAGGATGCTGAAAAAGCCGCGCCGCTTCTCGGCACAAAGCTCCTTGAGAAGAAGGTACGCGGCAAGCCCTTCATGCCGGTGACTGGCTTCCGTGAAAGCGCGTGGGTAGCCGGTTCTCACAAGCTCTGGAAGTCCGGGGCGGATGTCTTTCTCAGCAAGGACGGCGAGACCTTCAAGGAACTCAAAGCCGCAGATTACATTCCTGTCGGCGCGACGCTGAATGTGGACGGAATCAAGTGCAGAATTGACGCGGTTGATTTTGCCGCTGATGAAGTCCGGCTGACCAACATCGAGGACAAGAACCGCCCCATCCGCTTTTCTGAAAGCATCCAGTATGTCCGCTCCTATGTGGAGGATGCCGGAACTGCCATCTACGACACCATCCCGAAGAAGCCCGCTGCCCGTGAATCCATCCGCGACAAGCTGAAATCCGCGCAAAAAGCCCAGCCGCCTCACACACCGAAGCCGCAGAAAAACAAAGGAAAGGATATGGAACTCTGATATGAAAAACTTTACCGTGGAAGAAATCAACCTGATGTGCTGCTTCAACACGTCCAGCCGGAAGCGGCTGATCGACGATATGAAGAGCGTCACCCTGAACGACATGGACGGCGAGATCGCAGAGCTGATGTATAAGACCGTCCGGAAGCTCGAAGCCATGACCGATGCTGAGTTTGAGGAACTGTATATCATGCCGGACGGCATGGTAGATGACTGAAAGGAGGATGCCTATGCCCGTATTAGACGGTGATTTTGAAGCCTTCGTCACGAACCTTGGCAAGTACAACGAGGGTATGCTGGTCGGTGAGTGGGTGAAGCTGCCCACCACAGAGGAAGAGATGCAGAAGGTCTTTGAGCGCATCGGGATCGGCAAGCAGGATGATTTCGGTCAGCCCTACGAAGAGTGGTTTATCACTGACTACGAATGCCCAATCTATGGCGTTCAGAAGATGCTTGGCGAGTACGAGAGCCTTGATAAGCTCAACTATCTCGCCGCCTTGATTGACGAGCTTTCCCTGAGCGATCAGGAAAAGCTCGTTGCCATTATGGAGGCTGGCTGCGATGAGGTCAGCGACATCGACGATCTCATCAACTTGACGTTCAATTTGGACTGCTACGACATCATGCCCGGTATCAACGACGAATCCGACCTTGGCTATTATTACGCCCACGAAGCCGGTATTTACTCCGAAAAGGATCTCGGTCCTCTGGCAAATTACATCGACTATGAACGCTATGGGCGCGACATTGCGATGGATGAGCAGGGACGCTTCACTGATGAAGGCTATGTCCGTGTTGCAAGCGAGAGGTGGGACAGGCAGTTTAACGGTGAGCTTGATGATATTCCCGATGAATACCGGATCACCGGCTCAGGGGAAGCCACCGAGCGTGACAGCACCATCGCCGTTCTCATTGTTGAGCCGGGAAAGGAGACTTATGTGAAGGAGATTGACTCCGGTCTGGAGTCCTTGCAGCATGAGGTCGGCGGTTACATCGAGGCAATTTATCCCTACGAAGACCCTGTTGCCTTAGTCTGCAACGAGGAAGGCAAGCTGGAAGGTCTGCCACTGAACCGCGCTCTGCGTGATGAGGACGGTGACATCTACGACGTTGTTGCCGGAACATTCTTGGTAGTCGGCTTGACGGATGACAGCTTCGGTTCTCTGACCGTAGAGCAGATGCAGAAGTTCTCCGACCTCTTCAAAGTTCCGGAGCAGTTTGTTAAGTTGGGCGATAAGATTGTTGCGATCCCCATGATCTCGAAGGAGCAGCAGAAGCAGGAGAGCGTTGAGCAGAAGGACTTTGAGATGAATGCCGACACCTCCGGTCTGACGGTTGCCGGTCACATCGGGACGTGGCACACCATTGACCAGCACGAAGTCGGCGGTCACAGCTTTTATCTGATGGAGCATGACACCTACGGCGATGAAGCTGCTTGCATCATCGTCGATGAGCGCGGCAAGCTCGTCCTTGATGATGTCTACAACGGCTTTGACGATGACACACTCCGCCTTCTTGACCTTGAAGTCAAGGAAGTGCCGGAAATGCCCGATCCCGCGCTCTCCGTTCAGGATATGAAGGACTACGGCTACGCATGGCTGGTGTTCTTCCCGCTGGTCAGGAGGCGGCTGAGAAGGCTTTGGAGAAGGGCTGCGAGGTTTACCGTCTCTATTCCGATAACACCGAGGGCTTGTGTGTAGATGCAAAAGAGATTGCCGATCATGCGGCAAAGGGCGGAATGCTCGGTATCAGCAAGGAAAGCTGGATGGCGGCTCTTGAGAAGGAAAACTACCTCAAGGCAGCGGAGATGTCGATGGAGGATGACTACGGCATGATTGACGGAATCATCAACAACGGTCCGAAGGAGGGCAAGACCGCAGAGGTCAAAGCCCCCGAAAGGGGCGAAAAGTCCTCCATCATGGACAGGCTCAAGTCCGCAAAGGCTGAAAAGCAGAAGGAATGCTGCCCTCCCCAAAAGCACAAAGGAGAGATTGAGCTGTGAGCAGAAGTCAGAAGTGGCGGCAGGAGTGGTCGTTCTTCATAGGAGATAGCGGACGCCGGAAGTATAACCGCTTCTGCGTCCGCTGCGTCCATAGCTGCAAGCAGAGCTTCCGTGCGGATCTCATCGCCTGTCCGCACTTCTCCCGCAAGGCATCGCGGTGTAGACAGTTAGGGGTCGAAAAAGCCTGTGATTGCAAGCCTCAGAGCGACGAGGAATGACCGCCCAGTGTGATTATATTCCCCGCACAGTTCCAGCAATAGAGCGAGAATAAGGTCGATTTCGGCACTTGTTTGAATGCCCGGAAAACAAACCAAGAGCCTCTGTCGATGCCCGTTTTGGGCGTGGCAGAGGCTCTTTTTTTATGACATATTCAAAATAGCGGACAGCAGCTCTTGAACCTGTTGCCGGTATTCCGGCTTTATATCCGAAATACGTCTGGCAAGCGCAAGGGCTTCCGCTTCTGGCTCCTCGGTCCCAAAGATAATTCGGTCCGCACTGACGCCCAGCAAACGGCAAAGACGCTGCAAGGCTTCAAGAGAAATACCGGAAGCACCACGCTCAATAGCGCTCAGGTGATTCGGCGTCATGCCAAGCATTTCTGAGAGCGTGTCCTGCGTATAGCCCGCCTGTTCTCTTGCCACTTGAATATTGCCGCCGATTTCAATATTGATGTCCTTCTTCTCTCGCATAGCCTCACCACCTTTGCATTTAGTGTACCTAACGGCGGTGTCATTATCCACGGTACGCCGTCGTTGATTTTACTAACGACAATGCGTTGACTGTCCGTGATGAGGGTGATAGAATGGAGTTACCTACCAAAAGAGTGAAAGAAGGGGTGTCATGTCACGCATTATTGAGTTTAGAAAGTCTGCTCAAAAAGCTGCAAAGCAATCCGTTCAAGGCAAGACTTGTGCGTTTACCGGTCATAGACCGCAGAGTCTTCCGTTCGGCTTTGATGAATCCGATAAGCGTTGTACTTCTTTGAAATCTGTTATGCGGGATCAGATTGTAGCACTCATCGAGAACGAGGGCGTCACGCATTTTATTACCGGCATGGCTCTTGGCGTCGATATGTACGCTGCGGAAATTGTACTCGATTTGAAATCAAAATACCCTCACATTACTCTGGAAAGTGCAATCCCTTGTGAGACACAAGCGATCAAATGGTCTGTGGCTTCACGGGAACGGTATTATAATATCGCGGCAAAGTGTGACAAGGAGACCATGCTGCAACGGGAGTACACGTCGGACTGCATGGACAAGAGAAATCGGTACATGGTCGATCACGCCGATTATATTCTCGCAGTATGGAATGGATGCCCCAGCGGTACCGGGAACACCGTGAGATATGCCCACAAAAAGGGCAAATCTATCATCGTTATCAATCCGGTTTCCCTTGATGTCACGCGGGAATAAGGCAAAAATCCCACTCCTGAATCAAGAGTTGTGAAAACCGTGAAGTATTTCCCGATAGCGAATACACATTGCACTACTCGGTGATTATTGGAAACGTGTACGGCGTATGCTGCCCAGTGAACATCTCCACGGAACGCATCGAATTTTCACGGCTTCGTAAAACGGAAAGTGTCACCTTATGAACAGTCCCTTGCCGAGAGAAAAATAAATCGCTGGAAACGGGAACGCCCCCGGCACTGTGCGTCTGGCACAGTGTCGGGGGCGTTTTTCCGTGTCTTAGTTATGAGCCAGTTCATTTAGGAGCAGCTTTCGATAGTCCACATCCAAGACGCAGCGATGGAAGTCCATCAGACGGTGTTCGTCGAACAGCTTTTCACAGAGCTTGGTCAGCGGATGATTCATCAGCTTTGCAGAAATGCCAGTCTCGTTGAAAAACCTTGCCCATGTGAAGACCTCTTCTAAATCCTCCTGCCCAAGCGTGGCAGGATGATGGCGTTGCAGAGACGGACAATGGGGCTGTCCGCAAATCGCTCTGCGACTTCCTCCGGTGTGCATTCATAGCGGTCACAGTCAAAGGAAAGCGCATCCTCAATTTTAAGATAATTTTCGGTTTCATCCCGCGTCAAGGTTATGGTGTAGTCTCCCATACCGGACGGCACATCAATATTCTCCATGACATCAAGCTCGTAACGGGAGCCGCCGATGATCGCCTCAAAGGAGAAGGACTGACAGATTACTGCTGGGTTCTTGTCTATCTTGTCCTCATTCAGAAAGGACAGCGGATTGTACTCTGTTAGTTCCCAGTCGATTTTTCCTCTCTCTGTTTGCTCGGCAATCTGCTGGATCAGATGTTGTTCTTCTTCGTGCAGATTTTCATTGTACAGCATGATACACCTCCGTTTTCTGATTGTCGTTTTTTGGGGGGGGGCTGCTCTATGTTTCCGAAGAGACTGCCGTTTGTATCATCATTCCTTGGCTGAGGGCAGACCTTCGTAAAACTTCCTAAGTTCGCCCAAACTGCTTGTCCGATTTTTGATAGGCAGGGAGTCCCATGTAATGTCATGATAGCGTTCCGGCGGCTCATCCCGCAGTCTTCGGTCGATGATGCAGACAATGCCGGTGTCTGTGAAATTGCGGATCAATCGCCCGATGCCTTGCTTGAGCTTGATAATCATTTCGGGAACGCGAACATCCATCAGAGCATCCTTAGCAACGGAACACTTATACTCGATAATCGGATCGGGGACAGGGAACGGAAGCCGGAAAATGATGACATTGGAAAGGCTTTTTCCTTCAATGCTGATACCTTCCCAATATGCACCCGTCCCCAGAAGCACGGAGTTCGTATCTTCCTTAAACTCATTCAGCACCTTGTCCTGCGACGATCCCGGCTGCTGCATCAAGATTTTGTACGGAAGATTTTTCTCACTGAGAATGGAGTAGACCTCTTCCATGTCGGTCTTTGCCGTAAACAGCACGAGTGCCTTTCCGTTGGAAATGCTCAGGATCTCAAGCAGTCGCTCCACACCCTTTTCAATGAAGGCTTCATGTTCTCTGGTCGGGTGCGGGAGATCGTCGCAATAGTAGATCATGGCGTGTTCATCGTATGGATATGGGGAAGGCTTTGGCTCGGATAAGCAGCCGCGGTCACCAGCGGGAAAGCCGGTATTGCTGATAAAGTAAGAATACTGTTCTTCCAGAGACCCGCTCGTGGCGTTCGTCAGCGTGGCAGAGGTCAAGATGGTTCTTTCATCACCATTGAAGTATAGGCGGCTCACAATTTCTTTTGTGTTTTTAGGGCAATAGACGAGTTCCGTGTTGCTGCCGTGCTGCTCAATCCAGATCAGCATATCGTCTATCTGGTCAAGAAGCTCTGAAAGGGACTCGCTGACGGCATCCAGATCATCAGAGGCAGCAAAGGAACGGTTGTTTCTGAAATCCATGCTGGAATAAATCTGAATGCTGGACGAAAGGTTGTGTATGGCGGCGTTCATCTCGGTAAGCAGTTCAATCGCACTGCCATTGTTGTCGAAGAAAAAGCGGTCAGCGTAGCGCATATCCTGTTCTGCCTCGTTGATCTGCTTTTGGACTTGTGCTTTCAGGCAGTTATAGAAGGCGATGATTGCGCTCTCTGCCTCTCGCTTTTCACCGGACACACTGCTCTGGTCAAAGGATCGCAGCTCATAGAATGCGCTCTTAATCATTCCAAAGAGCATACCTTGCCCGAAACGCTCCGTTGTGGCACTCCGCACCTTATCATCCAAGTTGTGTGCTTCATCCACGACAAGCAGATCAGCGGCGGCGTTAATCAGCCCTTCCTGACCGCGCCGGAGTTTCATGAGATGCTGGGTTAGAAAATCCTGATTGCACAGTACCACTCCATCCGTAAACTTTAATGCTGCGCGGACTTTGTAATACTTGCACTTCTTTTCACAGGAGCTACAATTCTTCATGCTGAACCGCTGCACGTTTACCTTGTCCCAGACTCCTTGCGGCAAAACCTCCGGGAAATCCTTGCGTTCCTCATACCCTTGCTTGATTCCTTCTTTGAGCGCGTCCGGTGGGTCTGCTTTCGGGTCACACATATACTCATCTGCGCGTTTGTTGCAGAGATAATGGGTCTGTCCTTTTGCGAGGATAACATCTCTGTTCAGCCCAAGAAGGGGCATTACCGCGTGGACATCGCGCCAGAGCTGCTCTTGAAGCGCAATGGTCGAGGTTGCGATGATAACCGGCTTGTTCATGCGTTTGCTGTACAGCAGCACCGGCACAAGATAGCCAAAGGACTTTCCAATGCCCACGCCAGCTTCAATCGCAAAATGCTGATCGTTTATGAGGGCGTCCACAATCTCAAAGGACATATCCTGCTGCCCTTCACGCATTTCCAAGCCATGCTGCGGGGCTTCATCCCAAAAGAAGGTGCTGACTTTCTCACTCATGGAGTACAGCTCTGCTTTTCTGCGCTTTTTCCGTTCCTCCGATGTATTGAATCCAAAATAGAATCTGTTGTCCATCCACATTCCTCCCGGAATAGAAACCAAGGCTATCCGCGTTTCAGTTCAATGCTGACGTTTCCGTTCTCGTCGATAGTCAGCGTCATGTGCCTGATGTGCTTCTCATAGAACTGCCGCCGCTCTGCGGGAGACATTTCGATCCTCGTGTTTCGCAGAGCTGCATCAAACATATCGTTGACATTCAGGTGAACGGAGTTGTCAATCCAGCGGTACATCTCCTTGAACAGTGCGTTTTTCTTGATGTCCTCGCTGTTGCCGGAGTAGAAGTCATCCAGATAGCAGTAGAATATCCCTGATTCTGCAAGTGCTGCCTTCATATCCGGTCCGCATTTTTCCCGCTCAATCATGACAAGGAATCTGGCGTCCGGTAAGGAAGAGATCAGCCCCCAGTAGTCGGAATCGCTTGAGACGATGACGAAGGAATCCACTTGCTTCTGGTAGTGTTCCTGACAGGCTCTTGCGGTGAGCTTGATGTCTACCAGTGATTTGTTCTGCTTGATCCGCTCAATCATGATATGTTCAACGGGGATGCGGGTGTAGTTTTCAAGAATCCGCCATGCCGTAGCGGTGTGTACGTCATCAAAGAGAATGATCGCCGTAATCTTCTGCATGACCTCATAATCAAGGTTTTTGAGCGTGGCGCACAGCTTGTACGGGTCAGAGTTTTCGCAGTCCACTACCAATACGGTCTTCTCACTGTCATCTATGAAGTCGTAGATATTGTTTTTTACAAAAGCCCCTGCATCGGAGACTTTACTGTATTCCGTGAAGGCGTCGCAATGCCATTGATAAAGCAGGGTAGCAAACTTCTTATCATTATAGAGGACATTGCCCTCGTCCATCGGTACCCAGTTGATATACATTTGATAGGGGTAGTAGGAGAGACTTGCGTAATAGATGTCCGCAGCATCTTTCGTTCCGTCCTCTGTCAAGCCGTTTGGCATAATGAACAGCTCTTTTATGTACGTCCAGTTAATCCAGATTGGAAAGAGGCTTTTGCAGTTGTTAATGCGGTCTGAAATCAGCCGGTTGATCTCGATAATGTGGTGGCATAGCTTTGTACTCGACTTTTTGATAAAGCTGATTCCGTCGTTTGAGAGCTGCTGCATACTGGAAGCCGGAATGATCTCCGGCATTGAAAGCAGCCCACGGTATTCCATCCGCATGATGTCATTTATTTTCCGGTAGTTGCGCTCAATGGCGGTGCGGATGATACATAGATTTCGGATAATGCGGGCATTTTTATCCTGCTCAAGCCGGTTGTATATCTCTATCTTCGGCGGCTCGTGTTCATTTTGAAAAATACGGAGCGGGACGCCGATCAGGTAGGCAACCTTTGACACAAGCTCATAGGTGCTGTCTTTGTAGGCAATCTGCTCTCCGGCATATTCGACGCCATTCAACATGACTGAATTGCCCATGATCTACTCCTTTCGGTGGAACGCGAGTTATTGAGCGTACTTTTTGAAGTTTTCAGCTTGTTCCAGAACCTCCTTGTAGACATCATCAATGGTTACGGGGGGATAGTCAAATTCATCCAGTAGCAAAATGAGGTCAACTTGAAGATTTGCCTTAATGTCATCACGGGTAGACCAGTCGGTGTATTTAGCTTTGTCATCGACAATGATCTTAATCCGCTTTGACAATTCAATCATCTTATCGTCCGGGTACTCGAACTCGTACTTCTTGGCAACCGCTTTGAGGATGTCATAGAAGGCTTTTTCTTCATAGTCAATCCCCATACCCTTGAAGGAGTCTTTTTCCTTTTTGAGTTCTTCAAGGAGCTTTGCAAGTTGTTCCGCTACATCGTCAAGAACTTCGTTAGCGAAAGCCTCATCACGACGGCGATTGTTGTACTCATCAACACCCGCTTGAGGCGGTCTGAGAACTCCATGCCCATAATGCGGTTGACTTTTTTATACTCATCAATCGCTTGAGAAAGAAGCCTCTGCAACACCTTTATCTTTGTGTTTGGAAGTTGGATTGCATTGATCTTATCCAGATACTCGTCACTGAAAATATCAACAGAGATGTGCTTTCCCGTCTCAAACAGTTCCTCTATACCATCAGATTGAATTGCACCTTCAAGAAGTTCACGGACACGGGCATTCATTTGTGAAATGTCAGGGGCATCACCCTTTGTGAGTTTGAAAAGAATAGAGCGCACAGCACAGTAGAAGTGCAGATAGTCCTTTTCTTTATCAGAGATAGCCTCACTTGAACTGCATAGGTTGAACGCTTGTTTCATGCGTTTGACTGCCGCCATAAAGCGAGTTTCCAAATCTTCCGTGAGCTGTACATACTCAACAGCC
The DNA here is from genome assembly GCF_003481925.1 of Butyricicoccus sp. OF10-2. Taxonomy (NCBI): domain Bacteria; kingdom Bacillati; phylum Bacillota; class Clostridia; order Eubacteriales; family Butyricicoccaceae; genus Butyricicoccus; species Butyricicoccus sp. OF10-2. The sequence goes on from NZ_QUMC01000002.1 coordinate 75,388, forward strand.
CGATTGAGGCAAGCAAGCTGCTCTTTCGGTGAGCCGTTGAAGTAATCCGTGCTATTGAAGTTGTGGAACATCTGAGCCAAGACATCGAGCTGGTCTTTAACAATCGTGATAGACTGCTCGACGCCTTCAAACTCATCGCTCTCAAAGTTGGTGTATTTCTTGAGGGCGAGATTCATGTTTTTCTTAATGCCGATGTAGTCCACGATCAAGCCCTTGTCCTTGCCGGTATAGACGCGGTTGACGCGGGAAATCGTCTGGATAAGGCTGTGCTGCTGGATGGGCTTGTCGATGTAGATTGTGTCGAGTGCCGGTACGTCGAAGCCGGTAAGCCACATATCAACAACGATGGCAATTTTGAAGTTTGATTTAACGTTCTTAAACTGACGGTCAAACTCCTTGCGGTCATCTTTCGTTCCCAGCATTTCATAAAGCTCAGGCTCATCATCTTTATTTCGCGTCATGATGAGCTTGATCTTCTCGATGGGTTTGAGTTCCTTTTTCTCTTTTTCCGTCAGTTGAACCCCGTCAGGGCAAACCTTTTTCTCTGCCCATTCCGGTCTCATTCCAACTATAATCTGATAAAAAGCGTATGCATCTTGCGATTAGAGCAGACAAACATTGCTTTTCCTGCAACGGTAGCTCCTTCGGCAACGCGGGTCTCATAGTGGTTAATGAAGTCCTCCGCAACTGCGTGAAGTCGGTCAGGATCACCGATGATCGCATCAATATGAGCAACCGCCTTCTGGCTTTCCTCAATCTGATGCTCATTTGCGCCTTCAACAGCACAGCGGTCATAATAATCTTCAATTTCCCGAACCTTTGCCTGATCAAGAGTGACCCGTGCAGCGCGTCCGTCGTAGACAAGGTTGACTGTGATACCGTCTTTAACCGCCTCTGTCATTGTGTAGGCATCGACAACCGGACCGAAGACTTCAATCGTGCCATCTACGGGCGTGCCGGTGAAACCGACATAGGTAGCATTGGGGAGAGAATCGTGTAGGTACTTTGCGAATCCATAGCTTCGCTCTACACCTTCGGCAGTGACCTTGACTTTCTGATCGAGGTTTATCTGACTACGGTGTGCTTCATCGGATATGCAGATCACATTCGCTCTATCCGTCAGAAGCTCCAAGTCCTCGGTGAACTTTTGGATGGTGGTCATGTACACCCCACCGCTTGTCCTGCCTTGAAGTTCCTGACGCAGTTTTTCGCGGGAATCAATGCTCACAACGGTTTCGTCACCAATGTACTTCTTGGATGCTACAAACTGCTTTGAGAGCTGGTCATCCAAATCCGTTCGGTCGGTAATAATCAGGATTGTAGGGCTATGGAAGAAGGTACTCTTCATAAGCATTCTTGTGAGGAAGAGCATAGTATAGCTTTTTCCGCAGCCTGTCGCGCCGAAGTATGTGCCGCCCTTGCCGTCCCCCTCCGGTCTGAGATGTGCCTTGATATTCTCAAACAGCTTGACCGCAGCAAAATACTGAGGATAGCGGCAGACGATTTTGATGTCCTTGTCCGAGCTATCAGGGAAATAGACAAAATCCTTGATGACTGCCAAAAGCCGTTCTTTGCGGAACAGTCCGCTCACCATAGTTACAAGGGAATTGATGCCGTCCAATTCCTTATCGTCAGCTTCAATCTTTCTCCACGCATAGAAGAAGTCATACGGGGAGAAGAAGGAACCGTATTTATTATTTGCACCATCGCTTATGACGATGAAGGCGTTATACTTGAAGAGTTCAGGAATATCACGGCGATAACGCACGGTAAGCTGAGTATAGGCGTCCATGATCGTTGTGTTTTCTTTGACTGCGCTCTTGAACTCAAGCACAACAACAGGAATGCCGTTGATGAAGACGATCCCGTCCGGTATGCGTAGCTGGTTGTTGATGCCTTCAATTTCAAATTGATTGACGATCTTGAACACGTTTTTCTCTGGCTCATCAAAGTCAATCAGCTCAATGTAAATGTCTTTCTTTGTGTGATCCTCACGGTTGAAGATGAAGCCGTCACAAATCATTTTGCAGACTGCTTTGTTTGCTTCGTAGATCGTACCGGAAATAGACCTCAGGCGAAGGATGATGCTATCAACTTCGCTTGGGGTAAGTCCCTCTGAGGCATACCTGTTCAGGAGGTATTTCCGCAGATCGTCGATAAGCAGAACCTCAGAGCGTTCACGGTGGATCTGCTCACCATTCAAATAGATATACCCTTCATCTTGAAACAAATCCATGATGGACATTTCAAGAGAATGCTCATTGAAGTTCGCCATTATCATTTCCCCCTAACTGCCTCTGCATTTCTGCTTCAAAGGCTTTTTCACTTTGCTGGAAGTCGTACTCCTGATACTTCAAACCCAGACGTGCCAGCATGAGTGTACCTTCCCAGTCATCAATGTTTGAGTATTGCGTTGCACGGTTTACGTCTGTGAGAACACCGAGGATCAGCCCTGTACAATCGAGTGCAAAGTCTATCATTTCCTGTATGTCCGGATATAAAATAGGATGACGATCCGTTAGGTTCTCGTTGCTCAATATACGCTGTTCATCGTTGTGGGCGTAGAGCTTATTCCGCTGCATTCGGATATTCTCTCTCTTTTTGCTTAACGCATTGAAGCGTTTCTGATACAGAGCTAAGAACTCTGGAAATGTCAAATCCACCCGAACCGGAGCATTTGCGGCATCAGGAATATCAAACACTGCAAAGAGCTTTCTGTCGCTCTCAACCTGATCCTTGAAGAAACGCTCTTCCTCTGGCTTGAGCTGATGCTGATACGGGATTTGATAGGAAAATGCTGTCCCATCATGCTCTACGGTCATTGTTTCTCTGTACGTCGGAAATAGGTCTTGATTTTCCGCGCATTTGGCAAGGAGGGTGCCAATGGACACAACGCCATTTGAGCTATCATACAGTTTGGCGATCTCCATAAAACAGGCTTTCATCAAAGCTCCGTGAATCGTTTGATAGAACGCTGGTGACATCTTCATTTCTTCCGCGTATTCACGCTGGTTCTTACGATACTGCTGCAAGATGAGGTAATCGGCATTTGCGTCAAAAGCTCCATGATGAAGTTCCTCGGCAATTTTGATCAGCGTTTCCTTGTCCATTTTCATCCCTCCCTTCGTAGGTAAATGATAATTTAGCGAAGACAATCAAAGCTGTCTTCAAATCTTGGTTTCTTGACTTTGATGCTTTTGATGGTGTAGAGCTTGTACAATCACAGTATGGTCTTATCCCGAACGGCTGGCATTATGAGTTGCTTGGCAACCTTTGTGATTGTGTTACTAAAGGAACCACACCAACCACATTAGGCAAAGACTTTGCAGATACGGGTATCAATTTTATCAAGGGCGAAAGTATCAACGATGACCATAGTTTTAATAAGACTCTGTTTGCCCATATTGATGATGAAACTGATGAACTCCTTAAAAGGTCGCGTATCTATGTGAATGACATTGTTTTCACGATTGCTGGTACGCTTGGGAAATTCGCCTTAGTTGATAGCTCTGTTATTCCTGCTAACACCAATCAAGCAGTAGCAATAATTAGAACGAGCAAAATCATGCCTGCAATGCTGTATAGCTATTTCATTGGCGAATGGCAGGTCGAGTTCTATAAGAGAAATACGCAGCAAGCTGTTCAAGCCAATCTTAGTTTGGGAACAATTAAGGATTTGCCCATTTTGCTCCCTGACAGTAAAGGGCAGGATCACTATATGCAGCTCGTAACCCCCTTAATAGTGGGAATGCAGAACAATTTCTCTGAAATTGAAAGACTGTATGAGCTGCAAAATCAGCTCCTTGCTCGGCTTTCATCAAGCCGCTAAATTATCATTTATCCGCCGCTTTAGCTCAATCCGCTCCGTAATGGTCTGATACGCCTTCACAATGCTGCGCTGTTTGTCAATAGAGGGGACAGGTAGCTCTACCTTGCACATTTCATCCCAGTCCATTATTTCCCGGACGCTGCCGTGAGACTTAAAACGTGCGTAACGATCAAACTCCGGTCTGCTGAACCAGAGCATTAGGTATTCAGGTAGTAGCTCGTTTTCATCTTTCACTTCAAAAACGGTATAGATATTGCTGACAAGACCCTCATCATAATCCGTCAGAAGAGCAATACCAATTTTGTCTCCACGCCGAGAAGTATCTGGAATGTAGGTAAACTGCCCCCGTTTGACTACCTTGTATTTCGTAAAGTCGGTACCAACCGTGTTTGCAATGGAGGGAATGAACATCTTTTGGACGGAAACACCTAAAAGGTTTTCCTCTTTTCCGTCTGTGTTCCTGACATCGACTTGGCGAATAAAGTCTCCAAGCAGCCTATATCCTTCTTTCATTGTGACACCTCACCCTATGTATTTTCTGTGTGCCAGCTTGACATTTTGCTGTTTAACCATAGCATAGTGCATGGTCGTGTCGATCTTCTGATGCCCTAAGAGCTGCTGGACTTGCTCTATGGGCATTCCTTTGTCTATGGCGGATGTTGCCAATGTTCTTCGGAACTTATGTGGGTGGACACGAGGCAGATTCAGCCTTTTCCCCAGTTCTCGAAGCCGTCTTTCAACACCGCCGATCTGCAAACGGTCATGCGGTGCGGTCAGCGAGACAAACAACGCTGAACAGGTGTCTGTACGGCTCTCCAGATAGTTTTGGAGATGGATTTTTGTCCTGGCATCGAAATAAACGATCCGTTCCTTGCTTCCTTTTCCGAAAACAACGCACTCTCGCTCATTAAAGTTGATGTCATCGCGGTTAAGGGTAACCATCTCACCAACACGCATTCCGGAGGATGCAAGAAGGTCTATCATCGCAAGATCGCGGACATTGCAGCAGTTGTCCCGCATGATTTCCAAAGTCTCATCTGAATAAGTCTCCTTGATCACCTTCGCTGTTTTGACCTTATGTATGCGGCGAACAGGACTTTTCACGATATAATCTTCATCCTCCATCCACGAGAAGTAACTGGATAGAATCCTGCGAATGTTATCAATCGTGACCTTGCTGGATTTTCTTTGCGTTTGGTAGTCCGTGAGATACTGACGCAAGTCTTCTGTGGTGATTTCCTGCGCCAATTTCCCGATGCCGGACAGCATTGCAAAGATGGTCTGGCGATAGTAGTTCAGCGTCTTTTCTGAGCAGCCCTCTATTCGCTTGGCTGTGATAAACAAGGAAACCGTGTCTACGCCTTCACTTACATCAGCAGCTTCGTCACGATGGACGGTTACGCCGGTCAGTGCCTTCTCAAGTACAACTTGAAGCTGCTTGAGCTGTGCATTGTTCAGATACGGAAGCATCTGTCGCTGCACTTCTTGAATTAGTTGTTCTTTCATTATCGTTTCTCCTTTGTTTTAACTCAGAGAACGACAATCAGTGGCAGTTCCTTGTGGTAAAACTCTCGCCACTGGTGAGAGTTGTGGACTGTAAATGATAATTTAGCGGCTTGATAGTTGCGACAAAAGTAGCTGCTGCATGACATTCAGCCGCATAATTTCCTCTGTGTTCCGGATGACAGATTCGTATAGCCCACGCGCCTTAATCTCAAAATCTTGTACTTCTTTTGTGGGCGGAACCGGAATTGAGAAAGACTCCATTTCCTGCTTGTTAATTGCCTCTCTGGTCGAACCAGACTGGGCGATTCCCATGAGTTTGCCTTTGTTTTCGGCAGAGCAAAGCGTTGTCATGATGTAATAGCTCATTGGCATAGCCGTTTTGGGACGCAATATCATGACGTGCTGATTTACACGAGCAGGAAGAACATCCGCTGGAACGATGCAGCATCGTGTAACCGATACGCCAGTTATATTGAAAAGGACATCATTTTCCTCGACAATCACATTTGAGAGTTGGTCTGCTTGTTCATCAGAAATATGAGCAAGGTCATCGTAGGAAAAGGCGTAATCAAAGACATTTGTGCTTCGGACAAGTGAAACACCTGACTCCTGATAGGCTGTTTTTCCGCCTTTCGGTGTTGCACCACTTCCAATTTTAGAGCAAAGTTGTTTCAGCGGGGCAGTCGGATATATTCTGCCACCCTCAATAAACATCCTGCGGTAGATTGCAGTAACGGTCGCAACTAAATTATCATTTATCTCCTTCTTCATAGCAATTCGCCTTGTGATTGCCCGATAAGACTCAACAACATCAAGCTGTCGCTCGTAGGGCGGAACCGGGAGCTGAATGCGACAAAGATCATCCCATGTAATTCCGCCTCGAACACTGCCGTCCGTCATGAACCAGCACTCGCGGTCAAACTCCGGTCTACGAAACCACATCATCAAATACTCTTCATTTAAGACATCGCGGTCAATAATCTCAAACATGAAATACGCCGGAGAAACTATTGAGGCGTTGTCTTTCTCATAGAGCGCAATCGGAAGACGTTCATCGCGTCCAACGTGCATTGGGTTACAGGCAAATAACCCCTTGCTGATCAGTTTATACCGACTCAAATCTGTGCCAATTACATTTGCGACGGAAGGCATAAACTCTTTGTCGATGCTTATGCCAAGAACAGTGCTGGTGACTTCCTCGGAGTTTCGATAATCAACAAGCCGAATGTGTTTACCAAGAGGTTCATAATTCGATTTCATAGCCCAGCTCCTTAAACACGGTCAACAGGTCTGCCTTTGACTTTTCTTCTGCAATGAGCAGATCACGCAGTTCACTTTGCAGCGTCTTCATTTTTGTATCAAAGTCGATGTTCTCATCGCGGTTTACAAACTCAATGTAACGGCTCGGAACAAGGGTAAAGCCCTTTTCAGCAACCTCATCGAAGGATGCGCTGTAACAAAATTCAGGCACATTCTGATAAGTTTCTTCATAGCCTTCCTGCTGCCATGCGTGATAGACGCCCGTGACTTTTGCACGGTCTTCTTCTGTCAGCTCAATATACTTCTTTTCATAAGGGCTTCCCATTTGCCGCAAGTCCATGAAAAGGATCTCGCGCTCACGGTTACGGAAGCGTTTTACCTCTCCGTTTTCTTCAACCACACGAGCCTTTTTATTCTTGTTCAGAATCCAAAGCGTAACGCTGATGTCGGTGGTGTAGAAGAGGTTGCGGGGAAGGATGATGATTGCTTCGACGAGATTGTTCTCGATGAGCTGACGGCGGATTTTCAGCTCTGTACCATCGTCAGATAGTGCGCCGTTTGCAAGCAGGAAACCGGCAACACCGTTCTGAGAGAGCTTTGAAACAATGTTCAGAATCCAGCCATAGTTTGCGTTACTCGTCGGCGGAACTTCATAGCCGTCCCAGCGCGGATCATCAATCAGCTCATTATCACCACGCCATTCTTTCTGATTAAAAGGCGGGTTTGCCATAATGTAATCTGCCTTGAGGTCCTTGTGCTGGTCATTGGTGAATGTGTTCGCTGCCATTTCTCCGAGGTTTGCAGAGATGCCGCGAATAGCCAGATTCATTTTGCACAGCTTGTACGTCGTGTTTGTATATTCCTGACCATAGATAGAGACCTTCTTCTTGTTGCCGTGATGTGCCTCCACGAACTTCATTGACTGCACGAACATACCGCCAGAACCGCAGCAAGGGTCATAGAGAATACCGTCATACGGCTCGATCATTTCCGCAATCAAATTGACAATGCACTTCGGCGTATAGAACTCGCCCTTACCTTTGCCTTCTGCAAGTGCAAACTTACTCAGGAAGTATTCGTAGACTCGTCCGATAATGTCATTCTCTTTATCGCCGGTGTTGATCTTATCAATCTCGTCCAGCAGTGATGCCAGCTTTGCTGTGTCGATGTGAAGACGTGAGTAGTAGTTGTCCGGCAGTGCGCCTTTCAGTGCGGGATTCGCTTTCTCAATCGTATAGAGGGCGGTGTCGATTTTCAGCGCAATGTCATCCTGTTTCGCATTCTCCATGATGAAAGACCAACGGCTGATCTCAGGCAGGAAGAACACGTTGTCCTTCGTATAGAAGGCAACATTGTCAACAAACTTCTCACCGTATTTTTCAGAAATAGCTTTCCTTTGTGCCTCAAACTTATCGCTGGCAAACTTCAAGAAGAAAAGGCTGAGAACGACGTGCTTGTATTCTGCTGGTTCAACAGAACCACGAAGTTTGTCTGCGGACTTCCACAGAGCTTCCTCCATAGAAATCTCCTTCTTCGGTGCCGATGCGGCTCGTGCCATATCAAAATCCTCCCTATGTATTTATCTAACCTATTTTACAAAAAGAGCTGTACGAAAAACCGGACTCAGTTCTTGTCCGTTCGCACAGCCTCACATATATCTCCGATGTCACAGTTCAGGTAATCACAAATGCGCAGCAAAATAGAGAGGGACACTTCTTCCCCCTTATTCAGTTTTGTCCATGTTCCGGCAGACAGCCCTACCTCATGTCGTAGAGAAGCCCTCTTTATGTCGCGTTCCAGAAGAAGCATCCATAGTTTCTTATAGCTTATGCGCACGGCAACCATCCTTTCACTTGCTTGCATTCAACATCGCTTATAATATTATACCGGATTTCATTCTCAAAAGCAATCCGTTGATGCAAAAATTAAAGAAAAAGTTTCAACTTCTCGAACCTTCTCTCAAGGATGCAGGGCATCTCCGGTCAACAGAAGATGCCCTGCTTTTGAAGAGATTATTCGCGCTGTGTGCTGCGCAGATGATCACGGTCATGGTCAACAGAAGGAGCGAGAAACGTATCAACATTAGACTTGATCGTCTCTATGTGCTTCGCTTCTTTTTTGAGCTTCGCACGTTCATCATAGAGCCGTTGCTGCTCTTCAAGAAGTCGCTGCTGTTCCGCTTGCAGCGTCTTCAAACTCGGCAGTTTTTCATCTCCCTGCATGGCAAGTAATGTACTCCGCGCCGCCTCGAAGATCACAAGCTCGGCTTCGTGCTTTGTCTTGAAGCTCGGCTTGTCTTTCGCCTTCTGGAAGGCGTCATATATAGGCTTGAGCCGCTGGTAGTTGGAGATGTTTTTGATAAGCGGCTGGACTTCCCGCAGACGTGCTTCCACAGCTTTCAGTTCCTTGCCGGTGCGGTCATAGGAGACGTGAACATCCTCAACCTTCTTCTCAAGATCAGCGTATTGGAGCAAGTTGTTTTCCGTGAGATAGTTGAGCGTCCGTGCCGCTTCCTTGAGGATTGTGAGCTTGGCTTTATACTCATAGCCCTTGCTGTCGATGAGCCTGATCCGCTCCTGAATATCTCCGATAAGGGAGATGCCATTCGGCACGGTCTGTCTCTGGCTTCTTCGGGGCGTCCGTCCAGCAATTCGTTCCTTGATGCGTTCCTCGGTGTAGTTTTCTCCGATGGTCTTAGACCGGGTAAATCGCTCCTGACCTTCAGCTCGGAAGGAGATGTATTTGCCGGTCTTGATTTCATAACCGGCTTCCTGCATAAGCCGCAGAAAGTCATCGTAGTCCTTCGCTGTGATGACAAGCCGGTCGATGGTCTGCTTGAGCTTTTGCTTCCAGCTCGTACCGCATTTGGCTTCGGTGTACTCCTTGTAGCCCATGCCCTTGTTCTGAGAGGGAGGGATAACAGAGAGACCGTTTTCCTTACAGAGCCGGTCGCTGACCTCACGCATATCATAGTAAATCCGCTTATAGCTCTTGTATGCGTGGTAGTTCACAAAGTCAACCGCATTGAAAATCAGATGGTTATGAACATGGTCTTTGTCAATGTGAGTGGTCAGCACATACTCATATTTTCCTCCGAGGATTTCATCTGCAAACTGCTTGCCAATCTCGTGGGCAAGCTCCGGTGTGACCTCTCCAATTTCAAAGGACTGGATCACATGACGGGCTATGATCCTGACCGGATTCATCCCTTTTTGCTCGGCTATTTTCCGCGTCCATTCAAATTCCCGCGCTGCGGTCTCGCTGGCACAGCCGTAGGACGAGACCAGCAGCTTCTCGTCGGTCTTTTCGGGATTCAGAATGTACGCGATTGCCTTGCTCAAAGTTTCTCGGATTGCTTTGATTTTAGTAACTGCCATACCGCGTCCATCTTTTCTTTCAGCTCGTCAATATCGTCCTGATAGAATCGTCCCGTCGAGTTGATCCTGCGGCAGACGGTATTGATGTTCACGCCGATCTTGTTGATTTCGGCGGCGAGCTTTTTCTGCTCTGTGTAGTCTACGACAATGATGTAGCCGTCAATCAGCATCTTCCTTGCATACGCACCGAAGTTCTCCGTGCCGATCATCTCCATCTTCTTTGCAATCGTCCGTTCTTCCTGTGGTGTCAGCCAAATCTTCTTCTGAATGTCTCGTGTTCTTCGTACCATGCTGCGCCCTCCGTCGTAAAGATTAGAAGGGTTTGGGACTATCCCAACAAGCAAAAATCTGATGTTAAGGGCAGGGTCTTCTTAACTGATTTTTCTCCGGTGGGTACTCACCGGATTTGCTTGCTAATCTCCCAAAATCGTATTCTACGAAGATTACTCCGTGAAATGTCCCTTCACTTTACAACGGACACAATAAGAGCGTTTGTTGAGTACCGGATTTCAAAAAAGTCAAAAAATCATTGGATTTCCCATGTAAAAGCCACTGTGTCTGTCACATCAATATCATCTGGCTCAATCTCAGGTGCGGCGCACTTGCTCATCGCCATGAGAGGCTGAATGCAGTCTTCGACCTCATAGCTCGTTCTGGAATACACATTGAGTTCGCCCCAGTTGTAGTCGATGTTGAGCAACTGCACAAGCGTACTGCCTGATGCTTTGCAAAGAATCTCCGCCTTTGCTCTGGCGTTCTCCGTCGCATTGATCAGCAGCTCTTCGCTGACTCTTGCCGGGTTTTTCACGGTGAACGCAATGCTGAGTTCTGGTTGCGCCCCACAATCCGCAATCGCAGAAATGACCTTTGCAAGCTGCTTGCTGTCAAAGTCAAAGGCAAGTTTCAAGCGATAGCTGCAAGCATATCCGGCAAACTCTCGCTTGTAATTACCTTGCCGATCCTTGACATTCTCGTACCTTGTCTGGACATCAAAGCTCGTGGTTTTCAGGTCTTCCTTACGATACCCAACGCGGACAGCGACACCTTGCAGTTTTTCGATTCTCTCGGCAGCTTCCGACATTGCAAGGTCATAGTTTTTTGAATTTGCTTCAATGTTCAGAGATAGGATGATGTAATCCGGTCTTGCGGAGACATTTCCTGTCCCTTTTACGGTGATTGTTCTCATTACTTTCTCCCGTCCTTTCTGGAATTGAAGTCCTCATCAATACGCTTTTTCCAATTCGTACCCAGTGGTACGCTGCATCGGACAGCAGAAACCGCTTCGCTCAGAACTTCATAGTTGAGCTGCGTTCCCTCATGGTCAGAGTGGTAGTTGACCGCTCGGTCTGCACCAATTCCGAAATGCCTTGCCGTCTCAACTGCGTCGATGTTTGCACCGAGGAACAAAAACTCCCAGCCATACTTTTCCTTCTGACGCTCAATCATTTTCTTGACCTTCTCGCTGTCATAACGGCGGCTTGCATTCTCCATGCCGTCCGTTGTGATGACGAACAGAGTATGTTCAGGGACATCTTCATTTCTTGCGTACTTGTGGACATTTCCAATGTGATGAATCGCTCCGCCGATTGCATCCAGAAGCGCGGTGCAGCCGCGAACGGAATAGTCATTGTCGGTCATCGACTCGACCTTTTGAACCGGTACACGGTCATGAATAACCTCGCTCACGTTGTCAAAGAGGACGGTAGAGATCAATGCCTCGCCATTCTCCTTTTTTTGCTTTTCAATCATGGAGTTGAAGCCTCCGATGGTGTCTGCTTCCAGCCCGCTCATAGAGCCGCTGCGATCAAGGATGAATACGATCTCCGTCAAGTTCTTTCTCATGTTCAGTACCTCCGTATATAAAAAATATGACTGCTTGGCGTCTCACCTTACAGTCATATTGTACTTCGGTATTCACTTCGTTTGGTCGCATGGCAAGCGACATTATTCTAAGGACGAGAATATCTCTCCGTCAATGATTAGAACGTCATCCATCGGAATCTTCGAGCCGTCCTGCATAGTGATCCGCCGCTCAAAATCATCGACTTTTTTGACCGTACCGACTGCTGATACATATTTGCCGCCAGCCTTCCGCTCATCAGGCTGGAAGTAAGTAATGGTGACTTCCGGTTTGTCATCGAGGGCATCCATGAGAAGCTGATACTTCATGTCCAATGCAGTCAGTGCTTCCTCGTCAAGCTCAATCCTTTCATCGGTCAGACGCCCGGTTTCTTTGATTGCAGCATCGTAGCCGGTGAGGGCAGCAAAGGGGGCGAACTGCGCCGCCCGATCTGACATTGGCATCTGTGGTCGCGTCTTGGAGACGTGGTGAGGGAGGTCGATTATTTCTCTGTATTTTTCCATTTCACATCCAGACCTTTCCCTTAATCGCGGAATAAGTATCTCAGCATTCGTTCAGGGTCATCCAAAAACTGTTTTGTGATTTTATAATGTTCTGTCTCTGAATATTTGACTTTGTGTATCCCAGTGTCGGTCATTTCGAGAATCTCAGCCTTGGGATATGTCATGAGTATAGGAGAATGTGTGGCAATGACAAACTGAGAGTTTTCTTCGACAAGCTCATCAATCGCAATCATCAACGACATCAATCTTTGCGGAGAAAGAGCTGCTTCGGGTTCGTCCAAAATATAAAGTCCGTTTCCTTCAAAACGGTTTGTTACAAGGGACAAAAAAGACTCTCCGTGGGACTGAGCGTGAAAAGAAACTCCACCGTAACGAAGGAGAGTGCTATGCTCATCTAAATATGTTGCCGTGTTATAAAAGCTTTCTGCTCTTAAAAAGAATCCGTCTTTGGGATAACCGGATTTGATGGTGGTTAGATACTGATGGAGAACAGAATGTGATGACTTTGTTGAGAAGGAGAAATCTCTGGACCCTCCCTCTGGATTAAAGCCCAATGCAACCGCAATCGCCTCAAGTAATGTCGATTTACCCGTCCCATTTTCACCAACGAAAAAAGTTACCGGTTTTTCAAAAGCCAATTCTTCAAGTGATTGTAGGTATTTGACTACTGGCAAGTTAGCAAGATATGATGATTGTTCTGGAAACCCATTGAGTCTTATTCCGGTCAAGTAATTCATCGCTCTAATCCTTTCGCGTTACGCCTTATGCCCGCCGATCTGTGCATTCCGATCCTTTGCCGTTGCGCCTTCTTCAAGATTCATCGCCTTGAGGATGGCGTTCTTTCCGTACTTCTTCTTGATGGCGAGAGCCGCCTTCTGAATTTTTCGTTCACGTTCCAAGGCGGCATCTTCGGCTTTCCGCTTTTCCTCTTCGGCGGCATAGTCGGTGAAGAGGTCAAGCTGGACAGCACCGTCATTTTTCTTCGGTGCGTCCGCTTCCGGCAGGACATGATTTGCCACAACATACATACGGCGGACAAGCAGATTCTTGTCCACGATCCGATCAAACAGCTCTGACACAGCACACATTATTTTGCGCGTAGAGGATGTGTGACTGTCGAGGTTGATGGACCCGTGCGCCTGTTTGGGAATCTCCCGTCCGTAGGGGTCTTTCTCAATCGCGCCGTGATACTTTGCCCGTCGTGCCGGATCGGTCAGGTTCTCAATGTCGTAGCCAACTGTGAGAACCATCTGGTCGGTGACAAGCCCCTTGTCCACCAAATCCAGAACGAGCAAGTCCGTCATCTCGCGGATGACGAGCTTCGCTTTATCTGCCTCATAGGGGCAGTGCAAAACCTGACCGGAGCTGAGGCTGTTGGAGCTGGGACGGTATGCCTTGATTGCCTCAATGGTCGTAGGCTCCCAGCCCCACGCATGATCAATGAGTAGTTCCGTATTCTTTCCGAACAGCTTATAAAGCAAGTCCTCGTTCCGCTCTGAACAGAGGGCAACATCACCCATGGTGAACATCCCATTCTGCTCAAGTTTCTTGGCAATACCTCGACCCACGCGCCAGAAATCCGTGAGAGGCTGGTGCGCCCAAAGCTCACGCCGGAACTTCATTTCATCCAGTTCGGCTATTCGGACGCCGTTTTTGTCGGCGGGGATGTGTTTCGCCACAATGTCCATTGCCACCTTGCAGAGAAAGAGGTTCGTGCCGATTCCTGCGGTTGCCGTAATGCCGGTTGTCTCAAGCACATCGAGGATGATCTTCATGGCAAGATCATGGGCGGAGAGCTTGTAGGTATTCAGGTAGTCCGTCACATCCATGAACACCTCGTCGATGGAGTAGACAACGATGTCCTCCGGCGCAATGTACTTGAGGTAGACCTGATAGATGCGGGTGCTGTACTCCATGTAATACGCCATCCGGGGCGGTGCGATGATGAAGTCAATCGCCAAAGACGGATCTGCTTGTAGCTCAGAGAAGAAGTGTGATGTGCCGTCCAGCCTGTGTCCCGGCGCGTCGTGCTGCCGTCCGGCATTTGCTTCCTTCACACGCTGCTTGACCTCAAACAGCCGTCCGCGTCCGGAGATACCGTAGCTTTTGAGGGAGGGAGTAACGGCAAGGCAGATAGTCTTATCCGTCCGGCTCTCATCCGCGACAACGAGGTTTGTGTCCAGAGGATCTAAGCCGCGCTCCCGGCACTCAACCGAAGCATAGAAGCTCTTGAGGTCGATTGCGATATAAGTTCTTTGCTTCATGCTCCGGCGATCCTCCTTTCATCCTTAGAGCTTATACATATCGAGCAGCATTTCTACAAGCTCATCGGTGCGATCAATAATATCCTGCACCGTCCATGCGTCCTTTTCTGCAAGCTCCTTATTGATTTCAAGCCCGTTTTTATACCCCACATAGAGCTTCTGAGCATTGAGACGATCCCTCTTTTCTACGAAAGAGAGATTGCTTAAAGTGCTGTTATATCCGGTAACAGTCAGGTTGCCGATCTTGTGGACATACTGTTCAAGATACTCATTAGCCAAATTGCGATCTCCAGCGGCAATCATATCTACCCATTTGTCGGGAATATTCTTTCCTTCGGGGAATATGTGTTCAATAGTCCATTTGAAAACCTTTTTTCCACCATAATCATTCTGCTCCCAGAGGTCAGTCCAAGTTTCGTTGGTCATGTGTTTCTGAGCAATAGCGCAGAGAACGAATCTTGCAACGCCAGCATTCTCTTCGTAAATGTCTCCCTTGAGTTTTTCTTCAAACAACTCATCGGTGGCAGACCAACGGACAAGTTCGTCGTAGATATGCTGATAGATTGCAGTTCCGGTGAGTTTTCCTTCCTCAACATCGGAAATAATCTGCATGAAGATTTTATTCAAATCTCGTGTATTAGGAGTATCTGTGATATTTCTTCGGACAAAGAAGCGAGTCAGCAACTTGATTGTTTCCAGAATATCAGCGTCAGCAACTTCAAGCGTGGCTTGATTTTTGAACAAATACATCAGCAGCAGATAAGAAGGTGCGCCCTGAATACGACTCAGGTCGGTCAGGCTGTTGGTATATTTCGTTTTATCGTCGGTGCTGAGGATAAGCCGAGAGTAAATCTCACCGCATACCAAAATGTCGCTCATAAAGCCGGACAAATCTCTGCTTATCAGTTCCTCAAAAATGGACAACAAATTGGAACGGGTGGCAATATAGCCGAGAGGATCTTTCTTGCGCTGCCCATCCGTTCTGAACGGCTCGTTTAAGCGATTTTTGAACGCATTGTAATACTGCCGGAAGAAACGCTCTTGTGTAGAGTAGTCATCCGTCAAATAACCGAGGAGTGTCTGCCAATCCTCAAAGCAGTCATCACAAGTCATACCCGAACGCTCGGCTCTCGCCAAAATAAGGTTTTTCATGAGGTCAATAGCTGTCAATGGTGTACCTCTGTTATTCAGGGACTCAAAAAGGGTGTAAGCCTCCGCGTGACTTCCAACCTCTATCTTGACGAGTACCGCTTTCGATACCTTGCTCTTGATTTCAAGCAGGGTCTTGACTGCATCACCGGACTCTTCAATATCCTGATCTAATCTTTGTAGGAAGTATTTATAGCACTTCGCGATTTTACGATTGCCCCAATTCTTTTCGCGCTTCGCACTTTTGAGCAGACCATTCTCGTACATTACGACATTGAAGTCAGCCTGATTGTGGTTTTGAATTTGAGGACAAAGAATAAGCCCGTTTGATGCGCCTTTGCAAATAATGGACTTTCTAAGAGCAGGAAGCTCGTCCTCATCATCCTCATCCAGCTCATCCTTATGTATCTTGAGCCGATTGTATATTGCAGTCAGAAGGAGACAGAGCGTCGTTAAACGCTGCTGTCCATCGACAACCTCAAGCTCCTTTGTTTGGAAAGCATCGGAAGAGTTATCAATGCAAATAATCGAGCCGATAAAATACCCATTGTCGTTTTCGCAAATGTCATCGTAAAGGTCTTTCCATTGGTATTGTCCCCATGTGTATTCACGCTGATATTTCGGAATCATGTAGCAGAAGCCAGCGTCCTTCTTGAATACATCGTCTATTTGATAATCATGAACAGATTTGATCACTGTGTTATCCTCCTTGCGTATTATGCTCCGAGCAAACTCTGGTCAAAAGCAAACAGAGCCTCGTTGATCTCAAAGACGTTATAGTTCCCATGCTCCACGAAATACTCCACGATGATGTCAAACTTGTTGGAGTGTGAGAGCGCGAAGCCCGCCTTCATGAGCATATCCTTCATTTCGGAAAGTGGCAGCTCAAGAGCGATGGCAAATGCAATGACGGTGGGCTTGGAAGGCTTGTAGGACTTGTCCGAGCGGATCTTCGAGAAGAGTTTCCGGTCAATATTTGCCTTCTTGTAGCACTGCGCGTCCGTCATGCCGCGTTCGTCAATCTTCCGCAGCAGCATCTCGGAAAAGCTCTCATCGATCTGTTCCAGTGCATCGTCGAGAGTTGCCGCCTTTTTAGGAGCAGCCGCCACAGAGACAGGAGGGATGAGCTGTTCGATTGCATCTTCATCGCAGACGGATGACTCGCAAGGCATCGGCTCTTCCATCCGGAAGGCACTCATTCTGCGCAGCCGCTCAGAACGAGGATCGGTATGCTCATCCACATAGCGGTCGTCTATGTACGCTGCAATGTCGGCAAACAGCTTGCCGCTGATCTGATAGGCTTTGCGGTCGAAAATGACGATGTACACCGTCATTTCGTTTTCAAGAAGGATACTGCTGATGGTGTCAATCGCCACTTTGAGAGCCTGATCCTTCGGATAGCCGAAAATGCCGGAGGAAATCAGCGGGAACGCAACCGACTCGCATCCGTATTTCTTCGCCAGCATGAGCGATGTCCGATAGCAGGAGATCAGCAGTTCGCACTCACCGTGCCGCCCGTCATACCAGCGCGGACCGACTGCGTGAATGACATATTTGCAGGGCAGCTTGTAGCCCTTCGTGATTTTTGCGCTCCCGGTTTTGCAGCCGTGGAGCGTTTCACATTCCGCCAGCAGCTCCGGTCCTGCAGCGCGATGAATGCAGCCGTCCACACCGCCGCCACCCAGCAGCGACTCGTTGGCAGCATTGACGATGGCGTCCACCTTCATTTTTGTGATGTCATTTCTGACGATTTGAAGCGGCATGATCAAGCCTCCCATTCGGTTACTTCGCGCCGGTCAGCAGCTTGTCCATCGGGATTCTTTCCGGGTATTTTCCCTCGGTCAGAATGTCATATAAATACCTGTTATCCAGAATCATATCATCCCGGATAAGCTGCCAGTTTGCCTTTTTCCTGAAAAACACCTTGAAGATCAGAAAGTTCATGATCGCCCCAATTACCGGCGTGGTCATGCCGAAAGCCTCGGTGTGAGAGAAATGGCATCCTGTTTCAGTTCTTTTTCCTTCAAAGATGATGAACGCTGTTTTCTTGTCGCTCCGGAATACAATGCGGAAGTGGTTCTCATCCTGTTCGCATTCCGTAATCGTGCCTGTCACATCGTAGTCCAGCCCCATAACAATCTCGCGGAAGCGGACCTTGCTTCCCGCATGATAGTTCCCGTTATAGAGATTACATTCGATGTGGTAGGGACTCCATTTCACAAACTCTTCCTCAAAGTTAGCAGTCCATGCCTTTAATTTTTCATAGGAAGCCGGAATCTCTATCTGCTCTGTAAGAACAATCATTGTCAGTTTCTCCTATTCTGTCAAAGCGGCATCGGTGTCCGGGCGATCAGAATGACCGCCAGAATCGCGCCCACAAATGCCGCAGCCCCTATGACCGCCAACAACTTTTTGCTGAGTTTCTTCTTTGCTGCCTTGCCAATCAGAGCAGTGCAAGCCATGCAGACAGCCGCAGCAACAAGCGCAATGCCCAGCGTTTCCCATAGCCAAGAAAGTTCATGTAGGATTTTCATGCGTTCATCATCTCCTGTTCGTTAAACTGGAATTTATAGTCCTCTCAAAACCAATTTGCTTTTTCTTCTCGAAATACGGGAATATCACTATCTCGATATGGATTGTAATTATGAAGATTGCAACCAAACTCTTTTAATGATTTTATTTTGTTATCCTGTGTCCATACAATTAAAGATATTCCGTCAAATTCTTCAACATTTCCATTATTCATTTTGTTTTTAAAATACCACTCCACGATTGTTTGATTGCCTTGATGAAAAAATTGCTTAATCTCCCAGACAAGAACACTTCCGCGTGTATTCCATTCGTCAAACCAGTGCTTTACCGTTTTGCGGTTTTCATATTTAGGACTCCAACTCTCAGTATATACAACATCATCTGTAAAAATATTGTCAATTCCTAAATCTGCTTTCTTAATCCACATATCAAACCATAATCGGATAATTCTTTCTCTCTCGTTCATAAAGCACCTCCACAACTTCCGAGTTGTCTGCCCCTTAAAGTCCAAGTCCTTCAACCCACGCCGCAAGCTCCTGATGCCCGACGCTGCCCTTGAAAACCTTGCCGTCCATCAGCTTTGCGCCTTTGCAGCTCGGCGCAAGGCGTTCGTTCGTCTTGCCAATGTCGCTTCCTCCGGAGGTTGCAAACGGGATGATCGTCTTGTCGGTCAAATCATAGCTCTCAAGGAACGTATTGATAATCGTCGGCGCGACATACCACCAGATCGGGAAGCCCACAAAGATGGTATCGTAGTCCTTCATGTTGTCCCGCTTGACGGCAATCTCAGGACGGGAGGCAGGATCGCTCATCTCAATCGTGCTGCGGGCTTTCTTGTCCATCCAGTTCAGATCAGCTTCCGTGTAAGGCACCTTCGGCTCAATCTCAAAGATGTCCGCGCCGATTGCCTCTGCCAGCGTCTCGGCAACCTTCGCGGTCACGCCGGACGCAGAAAAATATGCTACAAGTTTATTACTCATTGTGTTCTTCCTCATCAATCTTTTCATTTCCTTCATTCAGCATGAAGTATAGCAGAGCTTCCAGCAATGTTGCCATATAATGAAGCGACCAGTTTTCTTCCGGCTCTTTTGTCATCTTATCAAGCACGGCTCGAAAAGCCGTGGTACGGTCAATCCTTGTTTCCTCATCAATGCGGTCAAGTATGCCCTTCATTTTCAGGGCGAGTTCTTTTTCCTCGTCAGAAAGCTCCGGTATGCCAAGTAACTCAGATAGTTTCTTGTCCTGCATAATAGCATCGTATTCGATGTATGACTTGTGTTCGGCTGACATCAATTCTTCAAAGTAGTTGATAAAAATATGAACGCGAATGCCACCTTCTTCGTCCGGGGAGAAGCAGACGGTTTGCGATTTTTCTGCAATTTCTTTCAAAAATGCAAGGTCTTCTGAGTCATCGAACTCCGCAAACGGAAGAAACATATTGATTTCCGCGTGCCAACGATGATAGTCCACGATTCCCTTGATATACCCGCGGTGTTGCTTGACAAACGCATCACAGCGTTCCAGAAGATACTCGTAGTTCTTCTTGTCCTCCGGTACAATGATCTTTGGTATCTTGTCCATTGCTTCGGAGTACGCTTTCAGCATACCACAATTAACTGCGCGGTCAAACACCTCATCGCACCATTTATCGTATTCGGCAGACTCGGTTTCCCGGTAATCCTTCTCAAAGATAATATCGTCCATTGCGTTACCCCTTTATGATTTTCTCAAGCTGCATTTCGGTCGCGTTAGGCAGACGTGATTGCAGATGTTTTAGAATGCGTTCTTTGGATTCCTGCGGGTCTCGCTGATAGGCAGATGTGATAAGGTCGTACCCGAAAAGTTCTTCCGGCGTCGCATACTCTGCGACACCCCAGCCATAAGGTCTTCCGTATCTGTCCTGCATATAGACGAAATCCGCGATGCAGACATAGCTCTGCATTTGCAGCCGCGTGATGCACGTCTCAAAACCGGTGTTGCCGCCCTTGCGGTAGTTCAGAGCCTCTTTCAGCCGTTTGGAAAGCATCCTGCCTTCACCGGCTATGGCTTCATAAAGCTCCTTGTCCTTGTAGGACGCCAAGCCGTCATCCCAACGGGCGTCAAAGTCATAGCCGTCACGCCGGAAGTTCGCAAAGTCCGGAATCCACTCCCGACTCACAAATCCAGCCTTCTTGTTGAAAAGTTTGCCGTAAAGACATTTGCCGCTCCGCGCAGCCGGTCCTTTCCATTCCCACGGACCATCTACATCATCCGCAAACCATAACTCAGGTGGGCAAAGTTCCTCGATGGAGAAGCCGTGAATCTCGTTCCGAAAGAAGGGCAGAAAGCCGTATTGTTCGACGGCGGCAATCAAACCATCTGCACTATGTAGTTGTCTGGCATATCTCTTTGACATTACTCCGCCTCTTCAATCACGCCATAATCAATCAGGATGTTCTTCTCCGCATACTGCGGGTAAACAACACCCATCATCTCATACTGATAACGTCTTACGCGGCGATGCTCCTGAATTGGTTCCGGTGCGTACGCAGCGGTTTCACAGTGCGCATACTCCGGCATTTCCGCAAGATCATCCCGAACATCACGGATAAGCGCTTCTGCCACATCATCAATGTTCTTGCCGGTCTCCACGGAAACCAGTTCGTGCTTCCGGACTGCCTTGTCCAGATTACCGGGGGAGCGAAACAGCTTATATTTCATATCGTTGCCCGTCCTTTCTCTCTTTCGGCCTGCCTATTCTTCCTGAAATCTGTTCTTTAGGGACGCAATCATCGCTTGTGCGGCAATGCTCAGATACAAAACTCCAATTTCATAGATAAAGTCGCGGTCGATCACGATAAAGTATTCTCTAACGTGTGTAAAAACCAGTTCCAGCAAGTCCCTGTACAGCGGATCATCAAAGGGCTTGAACCGCGTAAACTTGCTTTTGGCAGCGTCCCATGTCATAGACGCTTCGCCCTCAGCACTGGTCATTGCCTCACAGAGAATCATGCTGACGCCCATTTTTCCGTTGCCGGTCAGGAGTTCTCCTTCGTAATAGCTGAGTAGGTCTTTCTTGCGTCGAAGCGGAACTACATCGCAGTTGTCATCCAGCTCAAATGCAATCAGCTCCGCAATCAGTTCCCGCCAGACCGCATAACCGGCGTTAATGGTTCCGTCCTCTTCGCGGCTGATGGTATCGTCCATGCAGTATCGCTCAAAGAAATTATCTCCGTCAATCTCGTTGCGGGTGCAGAAGATATGCGCCAGCTCATGCAGAAGAATGTGCTTCAACTCTGCCGGATGACGCGCTATGTCTGTGCGCAGAAGGATTCCGTCCGCGCCGTCTCCTGTGCCGACGAATGCAGAGGCGTGAAAGTCAAAATAGCCGTCCTCTGTATATCGGTCTTCCAGCCGGTCAGGGAAATACTGCTTGCAGAACTGCTCAAAGACTTCCTGCTGGTTTTCCGTCTGAAAGCAGCGCAGTACAAGGTTGTCCTCACTGAACTCTGCCCCCAAGCGTTCGTTAAAGATGGAAGCGGCATAGAAAAGGGCTTCTTTATAGTCGTCGTTGTTCATCTAATTACTATCCTTCATCCTCATTCACCCCTCCGGTCTGACATTTTTCAGGAAGTCAGAGTGCGGTACATACGGCAAGTTGAGCTGCCAGCCCATGCGGTTCAGCTCGTTGAGCTTGATCAGCATCAGGTTGATGTTTGTTCCCATTGCAGCAGAAAGCTGCACCACATCGTAGTCCTGCTTCATCAGGTCAATCAGCTCATCATCGTCAATGATCAGGTGAGAGGCAAACGCATTCGCCTCATATTCGTGTTTTGTGCGCATATCGAACAGCACGAACTCCGGGAGCGGTTCGTTCCCTTTGGCAAGATCGCGATGAAAGGTATCATGCCCGATCTCGTGACCGCAAACCATTTGCATGATCAGATACTCCATGTTGGAGTTCAGAAGAATATGCCGCTCTTTATGGCGGTAGGTGTACATTCCGAGCAGATCGTTCAGATTGTCAAGGAAATGGAGATGAATGCCCAGCTCACGGGCAATCTTCAAGGTATCTCTTGTTCCACAGCTTTTGACAATGCTGTTCGCCTTTTTGTATATTTCCTCGGAGCGAATTATCACGGGACCTTCACCCCTTTCATGTTGAAAACAGTCAAAGTAAATCCGTCAAGAAACCGAGACGCAGACAGTTATTCCTCTGCGTCCGTACCGGTCTTCTTGTATTTCTTCGGCGTGTATTTCTCAACATTCCGGGCTTTGGATTCCCAATATATATCCTGCAACGCCTTCATCACCGCATCCTTGTCCTGCTCAGACAGCGTACCGCCCGCAAACAAGCCGGACATCCCTTCAATCAGGTCCTTTGCCTGTTTCATGCCACGGGAGCCGTACTGCTCGGATGCCTGAACCACAAACTCTTCGTCCTCGGTCAGCAGATAGTTCACATCCACCTTGAAGTATTCCGCGATTTTTCTGTAAGCGTCCTTGGTACGGGGAAAGGAAATGCCGTTCTCGTACCGGGTAATCATACGCCTGTTGATCCCCAGTGCATCGGCTACTTCCTGCTGGGTCAGCTTCCGCTTCTCCCGTTCAGCCTTGAATTTCTCTCCAAACGTCATTTTGGTAATCACTCCTGTTCACAAAAAGTTTGCGACATCAAATTGCGCAAGTCTATTGACAAAGGCACTTGAAGTGCGTATAATAATGACTGAGCAATCCAACTACTCATAGTATATCCTGAATTGCTCATCCTGTCAAGGGGCATGAGTAGTTGTACACGAAAAAGTTACATCTTTTGAGCAGTTCAAATGGACAGGCATTTACGCTGCCGAAGATCATCCGTACCGGCATACACCGGTATGAGGGAACAGGAGTGAGAAACGCAAATGGCTACACAGTACAGAAAGGCATACGTTCCGGTTACGCTGGATGTGGACAAGGAAGGGGCAATCCTCCCTCGCCTTATCTGGTGGGACAACGGTGTAATCTTTCAAATCGACCAGATTCTTTACAAATGCCGCGCCACATCCAAAAAGGTTGGGGGCGGAGGCATCCGTTACACAGTTCAGATTCGCGGAAAGGAATCGTTTCTTTTCCACGAAGGAGACAAGTGGTTTGTCGAAGCAAAGGAGGACAACTGCTCATGATTTTATCCCAGCGACAACTTGAAGAAATTGCAGCCTCAACAACAAAGGACTTCAACCGGTTCTTTTTCGGGGATGAGGCGGACAAGCCCGACCGATCAGCTTTGCCAACACCCATTGATCAGTTTGCAAAGAATTATCTCGGTCTTCGCGTATCATTCGCCCGTCTCTCGCCGGACGGAAGCATCTGCGGTGTCACTGCCTATGCCGACACCGAGTACAAGATCACGGAGCTTGGCATTACGCGCACACTGGCTTTGAAGCGCAATCAGGTCATCTTGGACGAGAGCTTCATTCTATCCGGCAACGTGCAGCGGCTCTGCGCCAAGCGCAGATTTACCCTTGCCCACGAGTGCGCTCATCAGATTCTCTTCCAACTGGAATCGGAAGAGGTAAAGGCATCCTGCGAAATGAGATATTCCGCACGGACTGCTTATACACCGCGAGAGCTGAAAACCCGCGAGGACTGGAACGAGTGGCAAGCAAATGTCTTGGGCGCGGCGATCCTGCTTCCTCAAAAAGAGGTTGACCTGGCAATGCGTCGGTTTGCAGAAACGCCGCTGATCAATTACGAGGGGAGGTATTCGTATGGTGATCACTTAACGCTGCGCCTTTTCTGCCGGTTGTTCGGTGTCTCCAAGACAACGGCGTCTATCCGCCTTCGTCAACTCGGCTACATGGTAGATCGTCCATTCAGTGAGTATGTTGACCCATTGGAGGTGTGGTAATGAAGAGAGCATCCATTCGGGTTCAGGAACCGACGCCGGAGCTGATCGAAAAAATCCGCAGGGCAAGAGTTGCCATTTCCCAGCAGAAGCCCCGATACCTGAAATGTCCCTATTGTCAGCATAATGCCATTGCTGTCTACGAAGACACGAGAGGTCATGTAGAATCCAAGTGCAAGAAATGCGGGCGGATCACAGTCTTTGATGTGCTGAATATGAGAAGACTGCGCCCGCGTACCAAGTAAGTACCAAGTAGGAACCAGAGGACAAGCCTCTGTTCTAAAATAAAATATATGTCATAGCTGAGCTGTGGAGCCGCCTGATAGGTGAAGTCATCCTAATGCCGCATGAGACAGAGTTTAATTACTCTGTTTTATCGGCATGGGATTCAAACCTCACCGTCATGCGGCTCTTTTTCCGTCTTCACCCTTCCCGCTGCTCCCGCGCAGCGGAAAGGATGAACAATGAAAATCCCTAAGACCCCTATCGCGTTCGATTACGACCTCTGGACTACGGAGGACGGCAAGTGCATGGTGCGCGTGAAACGAACCGGCGAAGTTTCCGAGGTTGACCGCAAGGTTATGAGAATCCTTCGCGCAGAGGAAAAGCGGATCAGACGCTCGTATGGCTCTGACAACACCTCTGAGGATGAGGACGGCGCAGAAAAAATTTCTGATACCGTGCTGTCCCTTGACGCTATGCCGGAGGACGATGTGAAGTCCGCTGCATGGCTGGCAGACTCCCGCGACTGCATGGAGGAACTGATCACCGCCCTCAAAGAGAAGGAGCTTCTTTCCATTCTGACCGAGAAGCAGCGCGAATTGTATCTTGCGATGACCCGTGAAGGACTGACTCTTCGAGAGTTTGCCCGGAGGAAAGGCATTGGCATCAGAGCTGCATTTGACCTCAAAGCAGCGGTGCAGAAAAAATTTCAAAAAATTTTTTGAGCGGTACTCAACAAACGGCAAAAAGATGTCCGTTGTAAAGTGAAAGGGTCAATCAGACCACTTCACTGCTCCTTGAAAACTGAATAGTTCAGTGCTGCGGATCTTTCCGCTTCTGCGAAGCAACACAGCTTCCGACGCCAAGACCTCCCGAAAGGGAGTGAGCGACCTCCGGAGAGCTATAACAGTCGTGTGGTGCGGCTGCTTGCGACGATGCAGATGCCGGGTATAATGATACTTCCGTCTTTTCTTTGAATGGGCGGCTCGGAGCGATCCTCGGAGGGGTGAGAGTCCCATGATACCGATTGACCATTGGTAGTCCGCAGCATTCCCGGAACTGCAAAGTTCTTCTGGCAGGGGCGCGAGCTGCAAATATGCCGGACAATGAAACAAACCCAAAAGAAACTTACTATATAGTTTCAGGATGAAAACTATGTGGCAGGGTATCTTCACAAGATGCTCTGCCATATCCTTTTGTCCTGAATATTTCACGAAACAGGAGGTGCTTAGAATATGATGGGCATTGAAACAATGAAAAGCGTCAGTCCGAAAACGGTTGACCGAAGCACACTCGTTCAGAGAAGCAGCATCCGGCTTGATCCTGCGGCACCGCGAGAGGACAGGCTGAGGGAGTTCATCAAGCAGATCAGAAATCCCTATTGTTATCTGGACGGGAAAACTGTGGTGAAGATCAGCTTCGCCGCGACGGACACGACAATGGAAGATTGTCTGGAACACTATCTGAGAGGTCTCTGATTTATGAACAGTCTGAATCTTTTCACCCGGTTCTATGGACAAGCGATTGAGCCTGTGGTATAATGAAATCGGTCAAAAAAGAAGAATACGGATTAAGCCGCTTGCCCTGATGGTCATGTGGCGTTTTCGTGTTCCTCTTCATAAGAGTTGAAGCAAGCCTTCGTCTTTCTGATTTGATGTACCACACCAAACAGAAAAACGGAGGTTATTTTTATGCCAGACAAGGTTTACCGCACGGCGATCTACTGCCGTCTGTCCCGTGAAGATGGAGACAAAGTAGAAAGCAACTCCATCGCCAGCCAGAGAGCCATCTGCGAGGACTATATCGCAAGGCATGAGGATTTGGAGCTTGTCTGTGAGCCGTTTGTGGATGACGGTTACAGCGGCGTTTCCTTCAATCGTCCTCAGTTCAAAAAGCTGGAAGAGGCAATCCGCAAGGGTGCGCTTGACTGCATCGTGGTCAAGGATCTCAGCCGCTTCTCAAGAAACTACATCGACGGCGGGCGCTACATTGAAAAGATTTTCCCGCAGCTTGGCATTCGCTTCATCGCAATCAATGATGCGTATGACAGTCTGACCGGTGATCCGCAGTCCGACTCCTTTGTTATCCCGTTCAAAAACCTGATTAACGATTCTTACTGCAAGGACATCTCCATGAAAATCCGAAGCAGTCTGGAAGTCAAGCAGAAGAGCGGTGAGTTCGTCGGCTCGTTCGCGCCTTACGGTTACATGAAATCGCCTGAGAACAAAAACCAGCTCATCGTGGATGAAGCGGTCAGCGAATATGTGCAGATGATCTTTTCCATGTACAAGGACGGCTTCTCCATCGGACGTATTGCAAAGCGTCTGAACCAGATGGGCGTCCTGTCCCCAATGGAATACAAGCATTCCGCCGGTGTGAAGTTTGATACCGTCTTCAAAACCGGCGATACCGCAAAATGGACATACAAAGCCGTCCAGCGTATTCTCACCAACGAGGTTTATATCGGCGTTCTGGCTCAGGGCAAGCGCGGCACTCCCAACTACAAAGTCCGCGTCGTGAAGAGCAAGGATGAATCCGAGTGGATCAAGGTTGAAAATGCGCATGAAGCTCTTGTGTCCTACGAGGACTTCATGGCAGTCAAGGTCATGATGCAGCGGGATATGCGCTGTTCGCCCGATCAGGACGAAGCGCATCTGTTTTCCGGCTTCTTGTTCTGCGGAGACTGTCAGCAGCCAATGATCCGCAAGACCGTCCCGTCGAAGACGAAAAAGTATGTTTACTACGTCTGCTCCACCAATAAGCATAGCCGGACGTGCAGCCCGCACAGCATCGCCGCAAAAGAGGTTGAGGAAAAGGTCTTCCGTGCCATTCATGACCAGATCGAGCTTGTCATCAATCTGGAACACGCGCTTGCGATGATAGAACGGCTTCCGTCTCAGAGCCGTAAGGCTTTCAATTACGAAGCTCAGATCGCCAAAATCGAGGAAGAGATTGAACGGTACCAAAAGCTCAAGCTGGGGCTTTACGAGAACTTCATCGGCGGCGTCATTGATAAATCGGAATACTTCGAGTTCCGCAACAGCTACACCAAAATCATTGAGGGCAAGCAGGACGCGCTTCTGCGGGTTAAAAAAGAAATGAAGCAGACGGTGACAACCGGTACGACTGAACGAAACTGGGTGACGCTTTTCAAGCAGTATGAAAACGTCGAAGAGCTGAACCGCCGTGTGCTGATGTCGTTGGTTGACCGCATCCTGATTCACGAAAACCATGCAATCGAAATCGTCTTCAAATATAGGGACGAATACCAGCAGACGCTTGAATACATTCTCGCTATGCCGACGAACTGGATATTGCCGTATAAAGGAGGGATGAGCAAATGGCAAGAAAAAGCAGAAAACAAATTGCAGTCGAAGAGCCGGTTATCGAACCTGTTTCTTCCGAGGTCTTCTCAACAGCCATCTATGCCCGTCTTTCCGTTGAAAACAGCGGCAAGTCCGAAAAGGTGGATGTCATCGCAAATCAGATTGAGATTTGCAAGTCCTACATTGCAGAGCGTCCCTACCTGAATCTGATAGATACCTATGTGGACAACGGACGAACAGGAACGGTTTTTGATAGACCGGAGTTCAACCGGCTGATGAACGACATCCGCACCGGCAGGATCAAGTGCCTTGTAGTTCGTGATCTCAGCCGGTTCGGGCGTGACTACATCGAGGCTGGAACCTATCTGGAACGGGTCTTTCCGCAGATCGGGCTTCGGTTTATCGCTATCAAAGAGAACTACGACAACTTTGATACGGACGGCTCCGGCGAAAGCCTCATCATCCCTCTACAAAACATGATCAACACCCTTTACTCGAAGGACATCTCCCGCAAGGTTTCTACTGCGCTCAAAGCACAGATGGAAAGTGGAGAGTTCAAGAAGCGCAATCTCCCGTATGGTTATCGCTGGGATGAAGAACACAGCAATATGGTTTTCGATGAAGAAACCGCACCGATTGTCCAGAAGATTTTCCAATGGAAAATTGAAGGATTGTCCCTTCCTGCGATTGCAGACCGGCTTGATGCAATGAACGCGCCCAATCCGGAGTTTCAGAAGTATCAGGTCGGCGTCCGCACAGGCAATGCTACGGCAAAGAAGATTTGGAACAAGTCTTCACTCACTACCATTCTGGATAATCCCCATTACGTCGGAGATACCGTTCTCGGACGGACGCTGAACGCCATCTACAAGGGCGTCAAGAATCAGCATATCGACCGCGAGGAATGGATTGTTTTTCCCAATACTCACGAGGCGATTATTTCCCGTGAGGACTTCCAAAAGGTACAAGAGCTGCGCGACGCTGCTGCAAGGACAAGGATTGAGAAGATGGAGCGCACGGCGAAAATCCGTGCTACACTGATCAATCTCTTTGAAGACAAAATCGTCTGCGCAGACTGCGGCAGGAAGCTCTATTTCCATCGCAAGCGCGTTGACAAGCGCAAGGACGGCGCATGGTACGCCTTCTATGAGTGCAGTTCATCCGTCAAGCGCGGCAATCTCTGTACGCCACACTATACGCGGCAGGACAAACTCGAAGCCGATGTGCTTGCGGCGATCCAGCTTCAAGTCAAGGCGGCTCTCAATTACGACAAGCTGCTTGCCAAGCTGAGAAACAGCGAAGGCGAACGCAGCATCCGCGATCAGCAGAATGCGCTCATCACAAGCCTGAATCTGAAACTCAGCGGCATCTCCAAGAAGCGTACTCGGCTCTATGAGGACTTCACGGAAGGCATTCTCGATGAAGAGGAATACGCCTTTGCCAAGAAAGCCTACGATGAGCAGTATGTCGATTTTTCACGGCGGTTGGATGAAGCGGTTCAGCGGAAGGTAAAGTTTGCCGAGGCAATGTCCGAGGACAACAAGTGGCTCACGCTGATGAAATCCGTCAGCGGTGCAACGATACTCTCTCAGGAGTTAGTTGACGAGTCCGTAGAGCTTGTGAAAGTCCATGAGGACGGCTCAATCGAGCTGGTCATGAAATACGGCGATATTTACGCTCTGACCGTTCAGAGTATCAAGGAAGTTCAGGAGGCGATGTAAATGAGCAAGGAATACAATATCGGCATCTACATCCGCCTCTCAATGGCTGATGAAGATACCGGCTATGGCAGCAAGGCAGAAAGTGACAGCATCGGCAACCAGCGTATGCTCATTAACCGCTTTCTTGATAATCATCCGGAGCTGTCTCACTGTCAGCGGTCTGAGTTTGCGGATGACGGTTATACCGGCACGAACTTTCACCGTCCTCAGTTCACGCAGATGATGGAGAAGGTCAAGCGCGGCGAAATCGATCTGATCTGCGTCAAAGACTTTTCCCGCTTTTCTCGTGACTACATTGAAACGGGAAACTATCTGGAATGCACTTTTCCATTCATGGGCGTCCGCTTTATTTCCATCAACGACGGCTATGACAGCGACGATTACAAAGGCACAACGGGCGGTCTGGAAGTGGTTATGCGCAGCATCATCTACGCCGCATACAGCAAAGACCTTTCCGTAAAGACCACATCGGCAAAAATCCAGATGATGAAGCAGGGCAAGTATGTCGGTGGCTACGCCCCATACGGCTACGTCCTGCATCCCACCATTCGGAACAAACTTGCCGTAGACCCGGAGGCGGCTGATGTGATCCGTCGTATTTTCCGCGAGGCGCTGGAAGGCAGCAACACCTCTCAGATCGCCCGCAGCCTGAATGATGAAGGCATCCCGACGCCGGGGCAATACTTCAAGAGCAAGCATTCCGACAAGAAGAAGTTCAGTAACATGAGCGAGAAAATCAGTTGGGAAACCGTGATGGTCTATAACATCCTCAAAAACCTTGTTTACACCGGAACACTGGTCAGCCGCAAAATGAAGTCCTGCGGTGTCGGCTCAAAAAAGCGTGTTGTCAATGAGCCGATTATCGTAGAAGGAACGCATGAAGCGATTATCAGCAAGGAAGACTTTGAGCTTGCTCAGAAGGTCATTCGAGGCGGAGGACGGAATCCCACGCGCAAGCAGCATGACTATCCGCTCAAGGGACTCGTCCGCTGCGGTAACTGTAAACGTGCTATGACACGCCGAAAGAACAAGGCTGGCATTCGATACTTCCAGTGCATTCACTCGGTCAACAACGGAAACACAGACTGTCCGGTTGGCAGGAGCTTTCCGGAAATGGATATTGAGAAGGTTGTCTTCCATGCCCTTACTCAGTTTCTTGCTTTGGCACAGAAGGAAGCAATACAGAACCGCGAAGTCGGTGATCTGCGGAAATCTGCCATCAAGGAATGTGCTGATAAAATCCGCACTCTGCAAAAGCAGAACGAGCAGCACAAGGCGTCCAAGCTGAGGCTCTACGAGAAGTATGCAGCCGGAAGCATCACGAAGGAGGCGTACATTCAGCAGAAGGCGGCAACGGATGTGAAGATTGCTGAAAACGATGGAGTAATCCAGCGCAGTCACGAGCGGATGAAGGAGCTTGACTCCGAGACCGCCTGTTCAGATGAAAAGCTGGATGCGGTCTGCGAACAGTACGCCGACTGCAAAGCTCTGACCTATGAGCTGACCCACGCATTCATTTCTGCGGTCTACATTTACGATCTTGACAACATAGAAATCGTCTGGAAGTTCAAGGACTTCCTCACTACATCAGAAGGAGAAGCCAAATGAAAGTATTTCTTTATATGCGCGTTGCCTGTGCGGATCAGCTTGCGGCAGCAGACCAGCGGGAAGAGCTGGAACGCTATGCGAAGGACAAAGGCTATGAGGTGGCTGCTGCGATGGCAGCAGACGGCATCTCCGGCGTCCATACGGAAGGTATCATGAACTTCCTGCTGAACGAAGCCAAGCGTCAGGACATCGGTACGATCCTCACCCGTGACACCTCACGGATTAGCCGGGACACTTCCTCTTTCATAAGGTTTGAGCGAAAGTTCAGGGAGAACGGCATCCGGTTCGAGTATCTGTCCAAGCCTGACAACGAGCTTCCGGTCACTCCAATGAAGGAGGCGTTTGAGACGGCGTATAAGAAACGTCGCACAAAGAACGGCAAAAGAGCATAGAGAAAACGCAAGCCGTTCACGGGTGGTTGTCCACCTATGAACGGCTTGTAAATTCTCAAAATTTTTTTAGTCCCTACTTGACACAAGAAGATATGTCGAGGTTAGGGCGAAACTACCTGCAAGTGGGAATGTACACGGAAATGATTTTCCCACAGAAAGGTGTCCGCTTCATCGCTATCAATGACGGAGTGGACAGCGCACAGGGCGACAATGACTTTGCCCCGCTGCGGAATATCTTTAACGAATGGCTGGTGAGAGATACGAGCAAGAAAATCAAAGCAGTAAAACGCTCAAAAGGCATGAATGGCAAGCCCATCACAAGCAAGCCTGTGTATGGCTACCTCATGGACGAGGATGAAAATTTCATTATTGACGAGGAAGCTGCACCCGTAGTCAAGCAGATATACAACCTCTGTCTTGCCGGGAATGGTCCGACCAAGATAGCCCGTATGCTCACAGAGCAGCAAATCCCCACGCCGGGAACGCTTGAATACCGCAGGACGGGCAGCACCCGCCGCTACCACCCCGGCTATGAGTGCAAGTGGGCGACCAATACCGTAGTGCATATCCTTGAAAACCGGGAATACACAGGCTGTCTGGTAAATTTCAAGACAGAAAAACTTTCTTACAAAGTCAAGCACAGTGTAGAAAATCCCCCGGAAAAGCAAGTGATTTTCGAGAACCACCACGAGCCTATCATAGACACCCAAACATGGGAACGGGTGCAGGAGCTTCGCAAACAGCGCAAACGCCCAAACCGCTATGATGAAGTGGGTTTGTTCTCCGGCATACTGTTCTGTGCGGACTGCGGCAGCGTGATGTATCAGCAGCGATACCAGACGGACAAGCGCAAGCAGGACTGTTATATCTGCGGCAACTACAAGAAACGCACCCATGACTGTACGGCGCACTTTATCCGCACCGACCTCTTGACCGCTGGTGTACTCTCCAATCTGCGGAAAGTGACCAGCTATGCGGCAAAGCATGAAGCCCGGTTTATGAAACTCTTGATTGAGCAGAACGAGGACGGGGGCAAACGCAGGAACGCCGCCAAGAAAAAGGAACTGGAAGCCTCCGAGAAACGCATAGCCGAGTTATCCGCTATCTTCAAGCGGCTGTATGAGGACAGCGTGACCGGGCGCATATCAGACGAGCGTTTCACAGAGCTGTCGGCAGACTATGAAGCAGAGCAACGGGAGCTGAAAGAAAGAGCCGCTGCTATTCAAGCGGAGCTTTCCAAAGCACAGGAAGCCACCGTGAACGCAGAAAAGTTTATGAATGTTGTCCGGCGGCATACCAGCTTTGAAGAACTTACCCCTACTCTGCTGCGGGAGTTTGTAGAGAAAATCGTTGTGCATGAGTGCAGCTATGACGAGAACAAGACCCGCAGACAGGACATTGAGATTTATTATTCTTTTGTTGGCAAGGTGGACTTGCCCGAATAACCGCCCGACCTATCCGACACAATGCGCAAGTGCCGGATAGGAACGGCAAAATTTTTTACACTTCTATTACTTCTTTATCGCACATCAGTAAAATCCCAGGGCATGAAGCAGTTCATGGCTAATTAAAGGTAACAAAAAGAAAGGAAAAGCACAATCCAGACGGTATCAGCGGCAGGCTACAAGAATAAATTGTGATTTCACAAGATTGGTGTTATAATAAGAGAAAAGTTCCTGCCGGGGCAACCGCCCCGGTGGTATGGATAGAAAGGCAGGAAAACAATATGCACATCAGCTATAAACCACTCTGGCACACACTGTTAGAGCGTGATATGAGGAAAGAGGATTTAAGGCTTGCCGCTGGTATGACAACGAATATGATTGCCAACATGAGCAAAGAGGGAAAGCACATCAGCATGGACACATTAGCCCGTATCTGTGAAACGCTGAATTGTGAGATTACCGATGTGATTGAGTTAGTACCAGACGAGCCTGCTTCCACAGGAGGTAAGGAACATGAGCGAATTGAAACCAAGAATAACGGAAAACGGAATTGATTATATCCTTGTCGGAGATACTACATCCCGGACTTGAAACTGCCGGAGGAACACCGCCCTATCGGAAAGTACGGACGGATGCACCGGGAATATTTAAGAGAAGTCCACCCAGCCAGATTGAATACATTGATACTGACCGGAGAATTGTGGACATATCTTGCAGACCTGAACGAACAGGCACAGGAACGGTTAGACACTATCATGGAGCAGATGAAAGCCACCGAGGGCGTGACAGAGGAATTGAAGCGAACTCAACAAATGGAATGGGTGCAGCGTTGTAATAACATTCACAACCGGGCAGAAGAAATTGTTTTGCATGATATAATTTATTCATACGGGAGTAATTAAATCGGAGGTATATAAGATGATTGAAATTGTATTTGGTGAAAGTGCCTGTGGAAGTTTGAAAATTGCCCAAACTTACGGTAAGGGAAAGTATAGAGGAAGTGCAGTTTCGGCCTTTATGAGGCACGAAGATGGGAGTGTTCCATCTTCAGATGAAATGAAAGAAGCACAAATTCAAGCACAGGAACAAGAACATATTGATTGGGAGAATGCTATTCCATTGGGAGGCAAGAGCAGTGATGTTTATTGTTTTGATATGGCTCTTAGTGTGGGAGATATTTCTGATAATGGAATTGGCGAACAGCGGAAAAATGTTCTCAAGAAAATGCTGTCTGTCTGGTTTGTAGAGGATTTAGACTATCAGGTTGAAGAAAAAATACAGAAAATTAAAACTACATTGTCTTCGGTTATTGAACGATATGTAGCTGGGGAAGAAGTTCGTATTTGGTATAGCTATAATCCGGATGAACTTTGCGGTATGTACTGGCTTATGAAACAACTTCGACCATTAAACTGTCAGACAACAATTTATTTGGTTAAGTTACCTGCCTGGGAATATGGAAAAGAAAATACTATGACATCCAAAATAGCATGGGGTGAGGTTTCTCCTGGCGAATGGGGAAAATATATAACTCTACAAGAAAAAGCTAAGCCTGTATTTCTTTCAGCTTGTGCTATGAAATGGAATCAACTTCAAAATGAAAATGCACCTTTGCGTGCAATGCTAAATGGTAAATTGCAAAGTGTTTCAGAAGATATATATGATAGTTTCATTCTTCGTGAAATTGCGGAACAGCCAGAGCAATTCAAAATGGCTATTGTTATAGGTAATGTTTTAGGAAAATATCAACTTGGAATTAGTGATGTATGGATTTCTAATCGCATTGATAAAATGCTTGAAGATGGTGTGTTGGAAATTATACAGGACGCACCAAAGGGAGAAACAAATTATCGCCGGATATTAAGAAAACGAATGAAATAATAACCACAGCAAGAACCGCTGCTACATGGAAGGCACCCCAACCATGCAACAGCGGTTTTTTTTACCGTTTTTTCCTCTGGCTGATAGGCGTTCCCATTTTCTTTGATTTTTTGAGAATCCGAATCAGCCAGCGAAATTCTTCGTCTGACAGATTTTTATAGTTGATACCGAGCTGCTTGCAGTAAAGGACAACCAGCTTTTCATCCCGGCTGCCCTTGAAATTTTCGACTGCTTCGAGATTTTCTTTCAATTCATCGGCAACGGTGGTCTGGGGCGCACTCTCACTGTCCTTTTTGTGGGCTTCCCGAATATCCCGGATAATCAGGTTGAGGTCATCCAGCACCATGTGGCTGAAATATTCATCATCGCTGATATGGGCGGCTTGCAGCACTTTCAAATGGGGGTCATCTTCGCCGGGGCGATACCGTTCAATGATTTCATGCCGGACGGTATCGACAAGGGCGTTGAGGTTCTGAATCTGCATGGTGGCAATCCCATCCACATAAATCTCAATATCCGCAAGAAACTTGATAAAGTCCTTATGGGTGGCAAGTTCGCACAGCAGACGGTTGTTAATCCGACCGCTTTTCAGCAGTGCCACCATCTCATCATTCAAATGCAGCTCCGTCAATGGTGTGTTGATCTGCTCCCTGTTCTCTGTCCGGCACAGTAGATAATCAACAGAGACCCCATAGAAGTCTGCCAGCGTGATAAGGTTGCCATGATTGATTTCCTTAAAATCCTCTTTTTCATAACTTCCAAGAGCTGATTTGGAAATGCCTGTCAGCTTTGATAGTTCTTCCAGATTTAAGCCTTTGTCCTTGCGGAGTTCCCAAAGGCGTTCCTGTATGCTTGTTGCTCCTTTCATGGGCGCGCGCTCCTTTCCAATGGTTTCATTGCTGCCGCTTATCTGGATTATATCACACTTTCCGCAATCGTGGAAATTTCTGATTTTTACCCCTAATTCCTACTTTGTGGACATACGGCACAGGGCACAAAAATGTTCTATGATACAGGTAGTTCATCGATGGATTATTCCAATCGAATGACCAGCCTGTGTGGGATATGCTTCCCCGGCGATGTAGTGCCATGACTTTTGGCAGGGATGTGGAGGAACCCTGACCGAAACGAGCGTACCAAAGGGAGCGATACGCCGCTGTGAGATTCAGGGGAGGAACGACACCGGGGAGAACTGGCGAACTGACACCGAAATGATACCGAAACACGACAATCTGATAGGGGGATAGTCTACCCTATCGCTGATACTTCGGGAGATTTTAATCGGCTCTATGGCTGTAATTTTGCCGAAAATCGCCCCGAAACCATACACTAAAACGGGAGGAAACACAATATGCCGAGAATGAGTAAAAAGAGGAAGCATGAGCTTTCCTTTTACCTCAATGACCGGGGGCGTGTCACTTACAACGAATTATGCCGGAAATGCCAGCATGGGTGCAGGCAGAGCTTCCGGGCGGTTGTGATTAACTGCCCCCGTTATTTATCTAAACGAGCAAAGAAAAAGGAGGAACACACCGAATGAATTTTGAATTTATGACGATAGACACACCATTGCCGCTCTGTATGCCCTTTCCCAGAGCGTTAACAGGATTTCCAGTCAGCAGCACCGCAAAGGTTATGTACTGCCGGATGCTGGACGCTATGCTATCCAAAGGGCAGGAGGACGAGAACGGAATCCTGTTTGTCTGCTTCCCTGTCACAGCCCTTGCCGCAGTCCTGTCCCGCAGTCCTATGACGGTCAAGCGTTCTCTGAATGAACTGGAAACCGCCGGACTTATCATGCGGGTGCGTCAGGGCGTTGGAGAACCAAACCGGATTTATGTGCTGATACCGGGAAAGGGGGACGCTGCCCTTGCCTGATACCTCAAAGCTGGAAAAGCTAAACCGGGAGCTGGAGAAAAGCGAAAAGAAACTGCGGAAAGCCATCCATGATGAAAAGGCATTGCAGCACCAGTTAAAGCAGCTTACCCGAAAGGAACGGACGCACCGGCTCTGTACTCGTGGCGGTATGCTGGAAAGTTTTCTACAAGAGCCGGAACGCCTGACAGATGATGATGTCATGCTGTTGTTGAAACTCATTTTTCACAGACAGGACACACAGGAACTGTTGAAAAAACTGCTGGAACGGGAGAAGCCGGAAACCCCTTAGTTTACTAAGGGCGCAATTATACACCACCCAGAGGTGGTGCATTGCGTTCTCCGAAGGCTCCTCGCCGGAGGGCTGTGATTTTCCGCAGTCATGGTCTGCTCCAAATCAAACAGGGGACGCTACGCTTCCCCTGCGCTGGCTTTCGCCAGCTACCCTTTTGTGGACTTGCCATCTGGGGACACCTTGCATTGCAAGCTGTTCCCAGCCGACAAGTTTTATAAAATATACTATCTTTTCGATAGGCAATGCAGTATAATAAAGACAGCAACAAATTAGAAGTTATAAGTGGACTTTTGCGAAGTTGTATGATACTATTATTTTACAAAGATTTGAAAATTCGTGGATTATTTAACAAATTAGAAGGAGGTATTTTATATGTTTAAAAAGGCTTTTTGGGTTCCTTATGAGGATAGTACCAATTACCCAACTCTTGCAAAAACTATGGAAGCAATTTCAAAATATTGTGAAGAAAATGGCGAGTCTTATACATTTATTAACGATGACGAAGTGGAGATAAATGGAAAAAGATATGAAATATATCGGGGCTACGAAAATGGTAGTAGGGGAAATTACGGTATAAAATGCAAAGAAAAATAATTTCCAGTTTTTCATTCCCTACACATCGGGTCAACTTGCCCCGAACTTTCACAACTAAATACCCGCCGCCTACACAGTGGCACACCAAGCAGGAAATCTGAAAAGATCTCCTGCTTTTTTTCTGCCCAAGGTGGGGTGGCAAAACGCCACCCCATCAGTCAATCACAGGAAGGAGGGACACGAAATGCCCTGTCCACACAACGAAATTTCTATTGTGCAGCGCAGCCAGCGGCAGTCTGCTGTTGCCGCCGCTGCTTACCAGAGCGGCGAAAAGCTGTTCTGTGAATACGACCAGGAAGTGAAGCACTACCCGGAAAAGCGTGGTATCGTTCACAATGAAATCCTGCTCCCGGCAAATGCCCCGCCGGAGTACGCAGATCGCAATACCTTATGGAACGCCGCCGAAGCTGTGGAGAAGCAATGGAACTCCCAGCTTGCAAGGAGGTGGGTGCTTACCATCCCCAGAGAGATACCGCCTTACCAGTACGCCGCCCTTGTCCGGGAGTTCTGTAAACAGCAATTTGTTTCCAAAGGCATGATTGTTGATTTTGCCATCCATGACCCAAATCCTCCGGGACACAATCCTCACGCCCATGTCATGCTGACTATGCGGGCAATGGACGGGCATGGGAAATGGCTTCCCAAGAGCCGCAAGGTCTATGACCTTGACGAGAATGGGGAACGGATAAAACTTCCGTCCGGCAGGTGGAAAAGCCACAAGGAAGATACGGTTGACTGGAACGACAGAAAGTATTGTGAAATCTGGCGGCATGAATGGGAGGTCATTCAGAACCGCTATCTGGAAGCCAATAACCGCCCGGAGCGTGTGGATTTGCGTTCCTATGCCAGACAGGGGCTTGATATTGTCCCCACTGTCCATGAGGGTGCTGCTGTCCGGCAGATGGAAAAGCGTGGTATCCAGACGAATATCGGCAATCTGAACCGGGAAATCAAGGCTGCCAACCGCCTGATGCAGTCCATCCGGCAGCTCATTAAAAACCTCAAAAGCTGGATTACCGAGCTGGGAGAAAAACGGAAAGAGCTGCTTGCACAAAAAGCGGCGGAGGAAGCGACACTTCTTCCCAATCTGCTGATGAAGTACATGGAGATACGAAAGGAAGAACGGAAGGACTGGACGAGGGCTGGACAGAACCGGGGGACTTCACAGGACTTAAAGGCAGTCAGCGAAGCCCTGTCCTATCTCCGGCAAAAGGGGCTTTCCACTGTGGAGGACTTAGAAGCGTTTCTGGAATCTTCCGGGAAATCAGCCGCAGATTACCGCAATCAGATGAAGCCAAAGGAAGCCCGCAGCAAAGTGATTGACGGGATTCTTGCCAGCCGGACAGACTGCAAGGAATGTAAGCCTGTCTATGAGAAGTACCAGAAGATATTTTTCAAGAAAACAAAGGAGAAATTCAAGCAGGAACACCCGGAGGTTGCCCGGTATGAGAAAGCCGCCGCCTACCTTGCCAAGCACCCGGACGATAAGGACAGCACCCAAAAGGAACTGCAACAGGAGCAGGAAAAACTTCTCAGCGAAATCGCAGAGCTGAAAGAACCTTTGACCGAGGTACAGGCTGATTTGAAGAAGTTGCGGGACATCCGCTACTGGGTACGGAAAGCTACACCCGGCACAGAAGAAAGCAAAGAGCCGCCCAAGAAGCAGCCTATCAAGGAAGTCTTGCAGGATAAGGCTGACGAGAAAAAAGCACAAAGAACTGTCCCGGCACAGACGAAACACAAACAACAGGATATGGAACTTTAACAGGCACTTGCCATTTTCAATCAGAGAATGTCAGGTGCTTTTTTGTTTTCAAGGAGGGATAGATTTGAATGTATTTGAAGCTGTGAAGCAGTCCGTCACAACAAGACAGGCTGCGGAGCATTATGGAATCCATGTAGGTCGAACGGGATGGCTTGCTGCCCGTTCCATAACGATAAAACCCCAAGCATGAAGCTGGATCGGCGTTACCACTGCTTCGGCTGCGGTGCGGATGGGGATGTGATTGATTTTACCGCCGCCCTGTATGGGCTGGGAAAGAAAGAAGCCGCCGTACAACTGGCACAGGACTTCGGGCTTTCCTATGAGGACTGGAAACCGCCGGGAAAGGCAAAAAAGCCCAAGCCCCGGCAGAAATCCCCGGAGGAACAGTTTCAGGAAGCAAAGAACCGCTGCTTCCGTATCCTTGCCGATTATCTCTACCTGCTTCGGGCATGGAGAACGGAATATGCCCCGCACTCCCCAGAGGAAGCCTTTCATCCCCGGTTTGTGGAAGCCTTACAAAAGCAAGCCCATGTGGAATATCTGCTGGATGTGCTGCTGTTCGGGGAGACAGAGGAAAAAGCGGCTTTGATTGCGGACTACGGAAAGGATGTGATACAGCTTGAACAGCGAATGGCAGAGCTTGCAGCCGCAGACGCAGCAAGAACTAAAAAACACCATGAACGCCATGCAGCCGCCCCAGAGCATTGAGGAAATCAAGGCGGGGCTGGAAACCACCGAGAAAGGCGGTGTCCGCCAGAGCATACGGAACTGCCTGACCGTATTCCAGCGTGACCCTCTGCTTTCCGGGGCTATCGCATACAACATCCTGACCGACCGCAAGGACATCATAAAGCCCATCGGTTTTCACAGAGAAAGCACAGCCCTGAACGATACGGATATGAAGTATCTGCTTCTCTATCTGGAAGAAACCTATGGGCTTACCAATGAGAAAAAGATTGATAATGCCATCGGGATTGTGGCGAATGAAAACAAGTACCATCCCATCCGGGACTACCTAAGTGCCCTTGTGTGGGACGGGACAGAACGAATCCGTTTCTGTCTGCGGCACTTTCTGGGGGCTGACGCAGACGATTACACCTATGAAGCGTTGAAGCTGTTCCTGCTGGGTGCAATCTCACGAGCCTTTCAGCCGGGGTGCAAGTTTGAAATCATGCTTTGTCTGGTAGGCGGTCAGGGGGCTGGAAAGTCCACCTTCTTCCGTCTGCTGGCAGTCCGGGACGAGTGGTTCTCCGATGATTTG
This sequence comes from Butyricicoccus sp. OF10-2, assembly GCF_003481925.1. Classification (NCBI taxonomy): domain Bacteria; kingdom Bacillati; phylum Bacillota; class Clostridia; order Eubacteriales; family Butyricicoccaceae; genus Butyricicoccus; species Butyricicoccus sp. OF10-2. Next base: position 115,920 of record NZ_QUMC01000002.1, read on the forward strand.
CGGAAGCTGGACGATGACAATGTGTACCGTAAGCTGCAAGGTCACTGGATTATCGAAATGTCGGAAATGATGGCAACCGCAAACGCCAAGAGCATTGAGGAAATCAAGTCATTTTTAAGCCGGCAGAAAGAGGTTTATAAGATACCCTATGAAACCCACCCGGCAGACCGCCCCCGTCAGTGCGTGTTTGGCGGCACTTCCAATGCCCTTGACTTCCTGCCCCTTGACCGTTCCGGCAACCGCCGCTTTATCCCCGTCATGGTGTACCCGGAGCAAGCCGAGGTTCACATTTTGGAGGACGAAGCTGCTTCCAGAGCCTATATCGAGCAGATGTGGGCGGAAGCGATGGAGATTTACCGAAGCGGCAGGTTCAAGCTGGCTTTCAGCCCCGCCATGCAGCGGTATCTCAAAGAACACCAGCGGGATTTTATGCCGGAGGACACCAAAGCCGGGATGATACAGGCGTATCTTGATAAGTACACCGGGAGCATGGTCTGTTCCAAGCAGCTCTACAAGGAAGCCTTAAACCATGCCTTTGACGAGCCGAAGCAATGGGAAATCCGGGAAATCAACGAGATTATGAATCAGTGTATTTCCGGCTGGCGGTACTTCCCGAACCCAAGAATGTTTTCCGAATATGGCAGACAAAAGGGCTGGGAGCGTGAAAACCCGGCAACGGACTCCGGCAACCCGTCTGAAAAAACGAGGGACGGTTTTGTGGAGGTCTCAGAACAGATGGAGCTTCCATTCTGAAAATGACAGCCCGTTGCACCCCCTGTTGCTATCCCGTTGCCGAGCCGGTTGCCGGGGAAAATCCCTTATTTCTGGGCTTTTCTCCCCTATGACAACCAAAACAACAGAAAAATAAAAGAAAAGTATAAATAGTAACCATCGCCAGATTGAGATTGTTTGCAAGGTCTTTTGAAGCCCGTTGCCGGACTTCGTTGCCGACACCCTCTGTCTGGCTATTTTCATGTATGGAGGATAACTGCCTATGGCAAAAAACAAAACAGAGATTCATGTGACCACTGTATTTGACGGGGAGCTGGACGCCACCGATGTGTTCGTCAGCCTGATTTCCCAGAAATACGGAAAAACAAATATAAAAGAATATCTTGCTAAAAAGAAAGATATGGAGTATAATGAAGATGAGGTTCAAAAGAGCCAGATACCGTCTGGATTGTGTGGGTAAATGGCTATGATGAACGAAATGGAATACAGAACAATCGGTTCGGCACTTGCCGGAGGGTATCGTGCAGCGGTCTATTGCAGACTGTCAAAGGACGATGACCTGCAAGGCGAAAGTGCCAGTATCGCAAACCAGCGTGATATGCTGGAAAAATACTGCGAAAAGCAGGGATGGGAGGTTGTGGCAGTCTATCAGGACGATGGCTTCACAGGTCTTAATATGGAGCGTCCTGATCTACAGAGAATGTTGAGAGCCATTGAGCGCAGGCAGGTCAACCTTGTCATCACGAAAGACCTCAGCCGACTGGGGCGTAATTATCTGCAAACCGGGCATTTGATTGAGGACTTTTTCCCAAGAAACGGTGTCCGCTATATCGCCATGAATGACGGTATCGACACCCTGCGGGATAACAACGATATTGCCCCGTTCAAGAATATCCTGAACGAGATGTACAGCAAGGATATTTCCAAGAAAGTCCATTCCTCTTATCTTCTGAAAGCGCAGAAAGGACAGTTTACCGGGTGTCTTGCCCCGTTTGGGTATCGGAAAGACCCGGAGGACAAAAACCATCTGCTCATTGACGAGGAAACCGCCCCGATTGTGCGGCTGATTTTCGGATATGCCCTGAACGGACATGGTCCGAACTATATCCGCAGACGGCTGGAGGAAGAAAAAATCCCCTGCCCCACATGGTGGAACCGGGAACGGGGGCTTCGCAATACCCGCACCAAATGGGAAAAGAAAGACCCGGAAAACGGGCGGTATATGTGGGACTTCTCCGTTATCAAAGACCTTTTGATGAATCCCGTCTACACCGGGGCGATTGCTTCCCAGAAAAAGGACTACCGTTTCAAAATCGGCACGATTGGGGAAAAGAAGCCGGAGGACTGGATTGTGGTGGAGGGGCAGCATGAACCGCTGATTGACCGCATGAGCTTTGACATTGTGCAGAACAAGCTGAAATCCCGCCAGCGTCCGGGGCAGACCAATGAAATCAGCCTGTTTGCCGGACTGTTAAAATGCGGCGAGTGTGGGAAGTCGTTGACGGTACGCTACACAAACGCAAAACATCCCCAGCGGATATACTCCTGCAAGACCTACAATGCCTTTGGAAAGAACCACTGCACCCAGCACCGGATTGATTATGACACCCTTTACAGCCATGTGCTGCGGAAAATACGGGAATGTGCCAGAGCTGCCCTGATGGACGGGGAAGCGGTTGCCGACCGCCTGACCAATACCTGTGAAGCCGAGCAGCGGGAACAGCGGGAAGCAATGGAACGCTCCCTTACAAGGGACGAGGAACGGATTGAGGTTCTGGACAAAATGGTCATGCGGCTTTATGAGGATATGATTGCAGGGCGTATCAGTGAACAGAATTTCAACACCATGCTGGAAAAGACACAGACCGAGCAAGCGGAGCTTAAAGCAAAAGTGTCCGAGGGCAGAAAGCGGCTGTCCGATGAAGTCCAGCTTGCCAATGACGCAAAACAATGGGTGGAAGCCATTCAGGAATACGCCAATATCACAGAGCTGGACGCAGCCACCCTCAACCGCTTAATCAAAGAAATCGTCGTGCATGAGCGCATTGACGAAGATAAAACAAGACACATTTCTATCGAAATTCATTTTAATCTCAAACCCATCCCGGAGGTTGAACAGGTCACTGCCTGACCTGTCCCGCCGGGACGGTTCTCTTAAAAATACCATATAGATTTTTTGTACGCCGCCGCCCGCCATCGAGCAGAGTTTTACACCTAATTGGGGATAAAACAGCTCATGGCTGGCGGCGGCGTGGCGCTCATTGGCATCACGCTGGTACCTTTGCTCTCCGGCCTGTTCGGCTAAGGAAAGGAGTGTTGATCGTTGGACAGCGTACTCGATCAGATTGGCGAATGGTTAAAGGAACTGCTTGTTTCCGCAATCATGAATCAGCTGACGGGACTGTTTGATTCGGTAAACACACAGGTCGGCGATATTGCGACGCAGGTGGGGACGACTCCGGCGAACTTTTCGCCGGGTGTCTTCGCCATGATCCGGAATGTTTCCGAATCAGTGATTATCCCGATTGCAGGTCTGATCTTGACATTCATCGCGTGCTATGAGCTGATTCAGATGATCATTGACCACAACAACCTCGCCAGCTTTGAAACCTGGATTTTCTTCAAGTGGATCTTCAAGACCTTTGTCGCCGTGATGCTTATCACCAACACGTTTAATATCGTGATGGCCGTATTTGATGTGTCGCAGCATGTTATCAATAACGCAGGCGGACTCATCGCCGGGAGTACGGCTGTGGATACATCTGCATTGGAAACCATGCAGGACACGCTCGAAGCCATGGAACTCGGGTCACTCTTTGGCCTGTTCATGCAGTGCATGGTGGTCCAGTTTACCATCAAGGCGCTCAGCGTTCTGATCTTCGTGATCGTCTATGGACGAATGATCGAGATTTACCTGATGACCAGTATGGCACCGATCCCGTTCTCCACCTTCGGAAACCGCGAACAGAGTATGGTGGGACAGAACTACCTTCGTTCCCTGTTTGCGCTCGGCTTTCAAGGCTTCCTCATTATGATCTGTGTCGGCATTTATGCGGTGCTGATCCAGAGCATTTCTGTTTCGGATGACATCATCGGATCCATCTGGGGCATTCTCGGATACACCGTGCTTCTGTGCTTCACGTTATTTAAGACCGGTGCACTTGCAAAGAGTGTATTCTCGGCACACTAAGGAAGGAGGTCCGGTTCGCAGTGGCAGCTTATATTCCTGTCCCCCGTGATCTTACGAGGGTTAAATCCAAAATCTTATTTAATCTGACAAAACGTCAACTTTTCTGCTTTGGGGCGGGCGCACTGATCGGTGTCCCGTCTTTCTTTTTGCTCAAGGCCGACGGCAATACCAGCATGGCATCCATCTGCATGATCCTCATCATGATGCCGTTCTTCTTTCTCGGTATGTATGAACGGGACGGTCAGCCTTTGGAAAAAATCGCAAAGCAGTTCATTCAGGCCAAGTTTGTAAGGCCGAAGGTTCGCCCTTATCAGACGAACAATTACTATGCCGTCCTGCTCCGTCAGGCACAGGCAGAAATGGAGGTAAAAAATATTGTTTACGATGAAAAGTCTGTTTCGAAAGGCAGAAAAAAGAGATCTGAACATGCCGAAGAATCTGACGAAAGCGCAGGCACGGCAGGTGCAGGAGATCATCGAACGGGCGAAGCGGGATGACGGCATTCCCCGCACCGCGCAGCAGTCGATTCCCTTTCAGCGCATGTTTCCGGATGGCATCTGCCGTGTGAGCGATCGGTATTATACCAAGACCATTCAGTATCAGGACATCAACTACCAGCTGGCGCAGCAGGAGGACAAGACCGCGATCTTTGAAGAGTGGTGCTCCTTCCTGAATTTTTTCGACAGCTCTATCCACTTTGAGCTGTCCTTCATGAACATGGCAACTGATGCGGAGGTGTTTGAAAAGAACATCCGCATTCCCCTCAGAAACGACCACTTCAACAGCGTCCGCAGCGAGTACAGCCAGATGCTGAAGACGCAGCTTGCGCAGGGTAATAACGGCCTGACCAAGACCAAATATATCACCTTCGGCATTGAAGCCGAGTCCATGCGCGAGGCAAAGCCCCGTCTGGATCATGTTCAGACCAATCTGATGAACAACTTCAAACGCCTGGGTGTGGTGGCAAAGGTTCTGAACGGCAAGGATCGCCTGCAGCTCATGCACGCCATGTTCCACATGGGCGACAATGACCGTTTTTACTTCGACTGGAACTGGCTGGCAGGTTCCGGCCTTTCCGTGAAGGATTTCATCGCGCCCACATCCTTCTCCTTTCCCGGAGGCAGAACCTTTACCATGGGAAGCCTCCACGGAGCTATGAGCTATCTGCAGATCACGGCATCGGATCTTTCCGACCAGCTTCTGAAGGATTTTCTGGATATGGAGACCAGCGAGATCGTCACCATGCACATCCAGTCAGTGGACCAGACCGCTGCCATCAAGCAGATCAAGCACACCATTACCGAACTGGACCGCAGCAAGATTGAGGAGCAGAAGAAGGCCGTCCGTGCCGGGTATGACATGGACATCATCCCTTCGGATCTGGCTACCTACGGCAAGGATGCGAAAGCTCTTCTGAAGGAGCTGCAGTCTCAGAACGAGCGCATGTTCCTGATCACCTTTCTCATCATGAACACCGGCAAGACGGAGCAGGAGCTTGAAAACAATGTGTTTCAGGCCAGCTCCATCGCCAGAAGCACAACTGCAACCTGAGAAGGCTGGACTTCCAGCAGGAGCAGGGCCTGATGAGCAGCCTTCCTCTTGCGAATAACCTGATCGAGATCCAGCGGGCGCTGACCACCAGCTCCACGGCGATCTTCATCCCCTTTACCACGCAGGAGCTGTTCCAGAACGGCGATGAAGCCCTGTATTACGGGCTGAATGCTCTCTCCAACAATCTGATTATGGTAGACCGAAAGAAGCTGAAGAACCCGAACGGCTGATCCTCGGCACACCCGGTTCCGGCAAGTCCTTCTCTGCAAAACGTGAGATCACCAACGCCTTTCTGGTCACCGATGATGATGTCATCATCTGCGATCCTGAGGCGGAGTATACCCCGCTGGTCAACTGCCTGGAAGGTCAGGTCATTAAGATCAGCCCGACCAGCACCCACTATATCAACCCCATGGATATCAACGAGTCCTATTCCGAGGATGACAATCCTCTGGCGCTGAAGGCTGATTTCATTCTTTCTCTTTGCGAGCTGATCGTCGGCGGCAAGGAGGGCCTGCAGCCCATTGAAAAGACAGTCATCGACGCTGTGTGCATCAGATCTATCAGCACTACTTTGAGGATCCGAAGCCGGAAAATATGCCGCTGCTGGAGGATCTCTACCATGCGCTTCTGCAGCAGGAGGAAAAGGAAGCGCACCGTGTGGCAACGGCGCTTGAGATTTACGTCAAAGGCTCTCTGAATCTGTTCAATCACAGGACCAATGTGGACATCAACAACCGCTTTGTCTGCTATGACATCAAGGAGCTTGGCAAGCAGCTGAAGAAGATCGGCATGCTCATCGTGCAGGATCAGGTGTGGGGGCGCGTAACGGCCAACCGCAGCGCAGGTAAGACCACTCGCTACTATATGGATGAGTTTCACCTTCTGCTGAAGGAGGAGCAGACCGCCGCCTACTCCGTGGAGATCTGGAAGCGCTTCCGTAAATGGGGCGGCATTCCCACCGGCATCACACAGAACGTCAAAGACCTGCTGTCCAGCCGCGAGGTGGAGAACATTTTCGAGAACTCTGATTTTGTGTATATGCTGAATCAGGCTGCCGGTGACCGCCAGATCCTGGCGCAGCAGCTGAACATTTCCCCTCACCAGCTCTCTTATGTGACCCATTCCGGTGAGGGCGAAGGCCTGCTGTTCTACGGGAATGTCATCCTTCCGTTCGTGGATCACTTCCCGACTGATTTGGCGCTTTATAAAATAATGACGACCAAATTGTCCGACATTTCGGAGACGAAGGAGGCGTGATATGGCAAGGAAGGCAACCAGACTGCGCTTTACAAAAGAGGAGCTTGCCAGTCCGAAGGTCAGGCAGGCCGCCGCCAGAGCTGAAAAAGCAGCAGACAAGGCAGACCGTGCCGCCGAAAAAGCGCCGAAAAGACGCAGGCTCAAGCTGAAAGCAGACAAAACCGCTGAGCGCAAAGTGCATCTTACCTTCGAAAAGCAGGAGATCCCTGCCGGCGAACTGACCGGCAGGGGCCGCCGCTTCACCCGCTCGATGGCTCGCTCTGCGGCGGCTGTCGTTTCCGACACCGTTCACAGACAGATTGCCGCAGACAACCAGGATGAAAACACGGCCGTGCAGGCGGCGGACACCTCAGCACAAGTGACTGAACTCAGCGCCCATGCCGTTGAGCATAGCATTTACAGCAGGAAGCTGAAAGCATACCGGAAGGCAGAGCGTCTGCAAGGCAAATCCGATGCCGCGAACGTCGAGGCACTCTATCAGAAACGCATGGCGGAGCATCCGGAGAATTTCTCCAACCCACTCTCCCGATGGCAGCAGAAAAAGGCGATCCGCAAGGAATATGCCGCCGCCAAAAGAGCCGAGGCGGCGGCATCAAATGCAGGTTCTGCAGCCACAGAAGGCACTGCGGGCATCAAGTCGATTGGACAGAAGCTCACAGATTTCAAGGATAAGCTCTTTGAGCAGGCGGCAAAGCATCCGCAGCTGTTTCTCACCGTCGGAGCCGTGATGCTCCTTTTCATGATGGTGTCCTCTGCCCTTTCCTCCTGCTCTGCGTTTTTGCCGGGCAGCTCGAGTGCTGTCGTTGCGACCACCTTCACCGCAAAGGACAAGGATATTATCGGCGCAAACGATGACTACAAGGCACTCGAAGCTGCTCTTCAGAAAAGGATCGACAACATCGAATCGGCCTGTCCCGGATACGATCAATATAACTACCACCTCGATGAGATCGGTCATGACCCCTATCAGCTGACCGCCTATCTGACGGTTCTGTTCGAGGATTACAGCCGAAGCGAGGTGCAGTCCACCCTGCAAACGCTCTTTGATCTGCAATATGAGCTGAAAATCGAGAAGGTGGTATCCCGAAAGAGGAAAATTCTCAATGTCACGCTCGTGAACAAAAATCTCGGGCATGTCATCACCGAGTCCGGCGGCATGAACGAGGATCAGTCCGAGCGCTATGCCATTCTGCTGCAGACCAAGGGCAACAAAGACTATCTCTTTGCCGACGATCCCTATGTTTCGGCAGGCAGTGACTATCTGAAATACGATATTCCCGGCGAGGCTCTGACCGACCAGCGCTTTGCCAACATGATCCGAGAGGCGGAGAAATATCTCGGCTATCCGTATGTCTGGGGCGGCTCTTCTCCATCGACCAGCTTTGACTGCTCCGGCTTTGTCTGCTATGTTATCGACCACTGCGGCAACGGCTGGAATGTGGGGCGCACAACCGCCGAAGGACTCAGAAACTACTGCAAAATCATCCGGCCGAGTGATGCACGGCCCGGCGATCTGATTTTCTTCCAGAATACTTATAACACCTCGGGTGCAAGCCACGTTGGCATTTATGTCGGCAACGGCATGATGATTCACTGCGGCAACCCGATTTCCTACGCATCCGTCAACACGTCCTACTGGCAGGAGCATTTCTACTGCTATGGGCGAATTCCAACCTGACAGGAGGTCTCAGACATGACAAAACTCGAAAGGATTGGCGCTGATTTGAAGCGTGCCCGCGAAAAGCAGGCCGAATGGAATCAGCGCGTAAAGGATCTGGAGAACCGCTACCGCGAGGAGGAGAACGGTGTCATCCATTCCATGGTGCACGCTGCCAATCTGACGCCGGAGCAGCTCGCACAGATCATCTCACTGGCCGCCCAGGGGACTGTCGGTGTTTATCCGCAGCAGAACAGCGTATCGGACTATGACAAGGAGGAAACCGAAAATGAATATTAAGCGAATGACGGCAGGTCTTATGGCTGGCTTTCTGATGACAGGCGTACTTCCTGCGACCTGCTTTGCCGCCGACACCGAAACTGCCGAAAAGCAGACTGCACCGGTTACGGAAAACGCAGAGGCCGCTTCGGATGCCACTTCGGATGCAGCGCAGGCCGAGCAGGAAAAGCTGCCTTACGAGGTGGATGTCGATGAGAACGGCAAGCTCACCTTCTCCTTCGGTGACTGGAAATGGTCTGCCGAGGACGCCGGGCAGGACAGAACCGACGGCACGGTCAGCGATGCAGTGAACAGCTATCTGAACCTTCGCTCCGGCTCCGGCATGGAGTACGAAATCATCGGTCACCTGCTGCCCGGCGAGAAGGTGCAGGTGGTCAGCAAGGACGGTGACTGGTATCAGGTCGTTGTTCCCGAGCGAACCGGCTATGTCTACAAGGATTATGTAGGCATGCTCAAAAAGGAGCAGGAAAGCGGAACGGTCGATGAGGAATTTCTCTCCATGATGCTTTACCTCATAATGAACAGCATCAATCAGACCGGCACTTCGCTCACGCCCGAGGGCAATCTGACACTGGTCGATGATATTGGTTCTTCTACCGATTCCGGTCAGCAGTTCATTACCCTTGTCACGAAATCCGGCAACTACTTCTATCTCATTATTGACCGCAACGACAAGGGTGAGGAGAACGTACATCTTCTGAATATGGTGGATGAGGCAGACCTTTTCGCCTTGATGGACGAGGAGCAGGTAAAGTCCTTCCAGACGGCACAGGATGCCGCCAATGCCGAGAAGGATGAGACCGAAGCAGCGCCTCAGGCACCCTCTGAAACAGAGGAGCCCGAGCAGCAGGAGCCTCCAAAGGCAGAAAAGAAGGCCGCTCCCGTGCTGCCGATCATCGGCGTGTTCATCATCCTGATCGCCTGTGGCGGCGGATATTTCATGATGCAGACCAAAAAGAAAAAGGCCGCTGAACAGCGACCTGATCCGGATGCGGATTATACCGAGGAAGATGAGGACGAATACGTGCTTCCGGAGGAATACGAGGACGAATCTTATCCCGAGGACGATGCTGAATATATGCCCGAGCCCGAGGACACGAAGGAATAAAGAAAAGATTTATTTCTGGGGCAGCCTTCGGGCTGCCTTTACATATGTGATATAATATACGCAAAGCGACAAATAGAAATTTACTTCTACTTAGACATACAAACTGTTGACAGTAAAACTCCTATATAGTATTATTTGATAAAATACTATATAGGAGTTTTTGTGTGAAAATGAATGGTGGATTTCTTGTCACCAAAATAAAACAGCTTGGTGACCGGATTTTTGAGAAGATTCTCAGCGAAAAGAATATTGATGCGTTTAACGGAGCCCAAGGGCGTATTCTTTATGTACTGTGGCAGGAAGATGGAATCTCAATCAGGTCACTCTCGGTCAAATGCGGATTAGCGATAACATCTCTTACGACGATGCTGGAAAGAATGGAACATCAAGGACTGATAAGCCGTGTTCAGTCTGAAACGGACAAAAGGAAAACACTCCTGTTTCTGACTGAAAAAGCACATGCCTTAAAGGACAAATACGATTCTGTATCTGATAAAATGGGCAGTATTTACTACAAAGGTTTTTCGGAGGAAGAAATTACCCAGTTTGAGGAATGCCTCGACCGTATCAGAAAGAATCTTGAGGAGTGGCAGAAATCATGAGTATTTGTATCAAAGATCAGATTCAGAACATGAATCTCGTCATCGGCTGCACAGTGGGGTGTACATATTGCTATGCCCGCAACAATGTAAAGCGCTGGCATATGATTGATGACTTTGCTGATCCTGAGTTCTTTCCGGGCAAGCTCAAGATGATGGAAAAGAAACGTCCGCAGAACTTTCTTCTTACCGGCATGAGCGATCTCTCCGGATGGAAGCCGGAATGGAGAGACGAGGTATTTGCAAAGATCCGTGAAAATCCACAGCATCAGTTCCTGTTTCTTACCAAGCGCCCCGATCTGCTGGATTTTGATACCGATCTGGAAAACGCATGGTTTGGCGTTACGGTGACGAGGAAAGCAGAACTGTGGCGTATCGACGCCCTTCGGAAAAACGTCAGAGCAAAGCATTACCATGTTACCTTTGAGCCGTTATTCGACGATCCCAGTACAGTTGACCTTTCCGGAATCAACTGGATCGTTGTCGGCACTATGACCGGGGTTCAGAGCAGGAAGGTTCATACGGAGCCGGAGTGGGCATGGTCTCTGACAGACCAGGCACATACGCTCGGCATTCCGGTGTTTATGAAGGAAGACCTTGTCCCTATCATAGGGGATGAAAATATGATTCAGGAAATGCCGGAAGAATTTAATAAAGTGTTAGAGGTACAGAGATCATGGCAGAAGTAATCGATGGAATCCTCATTCGTGAGGTGGAAACAAAGAACATCATGACCAAGTCCAGTCTGCCGGTAGGCGGTTACTCGGTCAATCCTTATGTAGCTGTACACATGCCTGCAAGTATTGCTATGCTTCTTTTATGAAGCGTTTTACCGGACACACGGAGGAATGGGGCACTTTCCTTGATGTGAAGCATTGGCCGGAAATTAAAAATCCGAAGAAATTTGCCGGACAGCGGGTGGTCATCGGTTCTGTGACAGATGGCTACAATCCACAGGAGGAGCAATTCAGGAATACCAGAAAACTTCTGGAGCAGCTGATCGGCAGTGACGCAGATATTCTGATCTGCACAAAGTCTGATCTTGTGGTAAGGGATATTGATCTGCTGAAGAAGCTTGGACGGGTGACCGTTTCATGGTCGATCAACACACTAGATGAAAATTTCAAGAACGATATGGACTCTGCTTCTAGCATTGAGCGGCGTATCGCTGCTATGAAGCAGGTATATGACGAAGGGATCCGTACTGTCTGTTTCGTATCTCCGGTATTCCCCGGCATCACGGATTTTGAAGCCATCTTTGAGCGGGTAAAGGATCAGTGTGACCTGTTCTGGCTCGAAAATCTCAATCTTCGAGGCGGTTTCAAAAAGGCAATTATGGATTATATCGCCGGAAAATATCCTGATCTTGTACCACTTTACGACGAGATTTATAACAAGCATAACCGCAGCTACTTTGAAGCGCTTGAAGTAAAAGTTGAGGAAATGGCTAAGAAGTATGATTGTCCCTTTGTGGATAATGAAATGCCTTATGGCAGAGTCCCGCAGGGACATCCGGTGATCGTAGATTATTTCTATCATGAGGAAATCCGAGGGACAGAGAATACCGGAAAAAGAAATCGCTAACTTCCAGTTTGCGGACCTAAAACAGAATACCGTTCCTCACATAGCAGTCATGCACTTCGGTGCCTGGCTGCTAATTTTTTTGCGAAAGGAGAAAGATTACGTTGATGTTTGAAAAGAAAGAAGCCCTTTATCTGGTGGATCACGAATCCTACCTGCACGTGAAGGAAACGGTCACGCAGACGGGGTTTGCGTATGAGACCTTCGATAAAGCTACCGGTGCTGCCCAGCACACTGGTCTGATCACCTATGAGGAGATGCTGGAAAACCCGATCCGCAATCCCCTCGCCTGTGCAGGGTGATGGCGCTTGAGGAGATCGGACTCAAAGGTGAAGTGGTTTCCGAAGTTGCACTTCGCACGCTGGAGCAGATCAAGGAAGCCAGACGCGCCTATCGAAAAGAGCATCCGGAGGATGCTCACGATCACAGCATCCGTTTTATCACCAGCGACTACAACGAGCTGTTCCGTATCCCGGACGGCGGCAAGGTGCAGATCGACTATGCAGGCAGGCACTTTGTTTCTCCCTGCGTGTATATTGATGATTACCACACCAGAATTGCCGGCCGGGTCTATCACATCTGCGAGTTCGCTGAGATGATGGAGCGCGGCGGCGGCACAGTCTCTCCCGAACCGGAAATTACGGCAAACCAGGCCTCCTGGCAGATTGGGCACCGCGAATATCTCTCCATTCAGTCCACCGAAACCGGCTGGGACTACTCTGTTTATGACCGGCAGTTCAGCGAAATTGACGGCGGCGATATTGATTTGAAGCACATCACCATTCAGCAGTGCAGAGATATGCTCCTGCAGGATCTCGGCTGGCAGGACAGGAGCTTCGTTCCGATGGATTACGAAATGGTTGAGGAGCGTGCTGCCGATGTCGCAGAGGAAAAGCTGAATTCCCTTTTTTGCCTGCATATTGGGAAGTCTTTTTACTTGCGACTGCCAGTCCGAGCCTACGCCTTTGCGCAGTAAATCGGCAAGTGTCAGAATGGATTCTCCCGGCTGCAAAAAGTCTGCACTGGAACAGCCGTTGCGGGTGCGGCCATGGACCTCTAGCCGCTCCATGCGGTAGGTTACATATTGAAAACCCAGTTCAATAATATTGGTTCGAGACAACAGCGCCGAAGTCACAGTTTCCGCCAGCCCTTCATAGCCGAACATATCCAGCTTAAACCAGCGGCCGTCCTCCTGCCACTTCTCCTGATTGCCCTTTGACGAGTTCCTGCAATGCGGTTTCCTGTCGTCCGCTTGATTACCACGCTCATCCCTCCATGATCACAAGGCGACAGTTGTCCTCTGCCATGCGGCCTTCTGTCCTGCGAATGATTTCCAACGGTTCATACTTTTCCAGTCCCAGTTCCGCTAAATAATAGCGCAGGCCGTCTCGCTGACGCGGCACACAGCGGCTTTCTAAAAGCTCCTGCAAATCGTCCCAAGTCGGGTTTTGGTTGACACCAAATGCCGTCCGTAACACATCCGCTGTGTGATTTTCGATTGCCAGCGTGCGCATTGTTCTGTCTGCGCAGATTTTCGTACACAGTGCGTTACCATCGTAAAAATGCAGGACAAGCAGCTCATGTCCGTGCCGACGAGCGGTATCCACAAAGTCTGAGTAGCCGCCCGATACAGCACGCCGTATCGTGATGGATTCACCATCAAACTGCAGCACAACTTCGCGCGATTCTTCGTCAATCCCCAGTTCGTTTATCCAGGCGGACGGCAGTGCCACGCGATAGTTTTTCGCATCCGCGCCAGCCGTTCCGCCTGCCTTGTTGATTAAAATTTTTGCCTTGCGCTGTTCTATCGACACTCATATCACTCCCTGCTATTATTATATCCATTGGACACCAATATAGCGAATTTTATTGTTCATTATTTACACGATAACGCTGTCCCTGCACGAGTTACTGCATAGGGCTATAAAGAGATCTTATCCGCAAATTTATAGGTAAAACCCTGCATTATATAACGCAGCCGTTAAGAGAGGCTGTAAATCTACTCTTAACGGCTGTGCTTATCTTTTTCTATATTCTTCGATCACGCACTCGTGCTCTTTGGTGTCTTTGTTATAGTTGATGCCAACAAGCAGGATATCGCCCGTATACTGCACAATCGATGCAGGGTAATTTCGATCCTTAATCTGCTGCAAAGCGGTCTGCGCGTTCTTGTTCCACTTCAGCTCGACAATCAGCGCCGGATAATCACTCCGGTATTCCGGTTTAGGCAGAAATACGAAATCCGCAAATCCGCGGCCGGCCAGCAGTTCACGAACCGGCTTAAAATAATACTGCATCGCGCTCAAGTAGGCGATCGTCAGAACACTGCTCAACGAATTTTCGTTATGGTACTGAATGACTGACGTATATTCATTGTGAATCTTCTCGATCTGCTCTGCTACTGCGGCACAGTCCCTATCGAGCGTTGCATCGAGCAGCTTATCAGACTCCTGTTGAAACAGTAGCATCTCATTCCACGGCTTACTCTCCACGGCCGTGGTTAGTTCCTGGCGGATTTCTTCATTTGGAACGGATGCGGTTCTTTCCCTCTGATCGTAGCCAAGATAGCCGAGATGGATCAAATAGGTCAGCACATCGTCCTTGCTGTTGATATTTGCCGTATCATTTTTGAATGTCGCGGTGTTCACTTTGACCGACGCGCCTGACAGCATTTCGATGACAGCGGTTTTCAGACCATCGTAGTCCATGTTGATGAGCGGAACAATCGCATCATACGATGCTGTTTCCGACCAGTAGCTGCGGAACTCCTGCCGCTGCATCACGCTGACGACTGCCCTCGGATTATAGATCTGCTGACCGTTCAGTAGATAGCCGTTATACCAGCGTTTCACCTCGCCAAAGTCCCGGTGATATGTGCTGCAAAGCCGCTGCACTTCGTCCTCAGTAAAACCGATAAACGGAGCGAGTGGACCGGGGCTCAGCATGGTGAATTCGTTAAAGTTATTGAGTGCTGACTGCGTTTTTTCTTTTTTGATTGGGAGAATACCCGTCAAATAGGCAAGCGCAATATACTTTGTCGGCTCGACTCCCTTAAAGAGACCGCGCAGGAAGCTGATATATTCGTTCTGGATTTTTGTATCAGCCGATGCATCTCGAATGAGCACATCCCATTCGTCAATGATGATAACAAATTTCCGTCCGGTCTTTTCGCGCACACGAGACAAGGCATCCGGCAGAGAAGCAACCTCGGACGGCAGAATATCCGGATAGATATCTCGCAGCTCCTCCATTACGCTTTCTGTGATGACTGAAACGATATTGCCATCCGCATAGGAGCGAAACCACTGAACATCGATATGAATAACATCATAGCGGTTCAGGTGCGTGCGAAACAGAGGGGTTTTCCCAATGTCCAGATCTGCAAACATTTTCTCGGAATCTGTACCTCTGCTGTAATACGCCGCGAGCATATTCGCTGCATAGGATTTTCCAAACCTTCTCGGTCGGCTGTTGCAGATATAGGCATCCGGAGTATCCAACACGCGGTTGGCATATGCAATCAGACCTGTCTTGTCGAGATAGATCTCCGCATTCAGCGCGACCTGAAATGCACTGTTATCTGGATTTACAAATCTCCCCATCTGTAACATCTCCTTTCAGCGGTAATCACTTCTCTATGTATTGATTTTACCATCCATCCGCACAAATAGCAAGCGAAGCAGATCTTCAGTGTTCAATTTCATATCGACCATATTTTCTACCAGCAAAGTTGCGCCAAAAATTCACTTTTCTTACCGCAAAACTGAATTGTTTAACTGAAAGGCTAAAACAGCCTTAAAATAAACAATTAGGAGTTTAACAAATGGACTATTTCGCTCAAATTGAACTCGGGCTGCGCATCAAAATGCTGCGTACGGAAAAAGGGTTAACCCAGGAAAAGCTAGCCGAAGCTTTAGGAATCAGTCTCGAACATATTGGAAAAATTGAACGCGGAAAGCGCACACCATCTCTTGATCTGGTTATTGCCATGTCCAAGTTCTTCCACGCAAGCACAGATTATATTCTTCTTGCCAATCGCAGAACAACTGAACTCGGGTAATCCGTACTCCCTGTACCTGTTACTTCTTTCGCAATAATATACAATTATTATGTAAGGATCATTAATCCTTACATGTTCTTTGACAAGTCAATATCAGTCAATCAAGTCCAACCCGTGTTGGGGAGCTACATCAGCGACCGATCGCCACGATTGCCAACTGGCAAGAGCGTGACTTCGCTGCAAGTATCGGAGCGAGCGATATTCAGCAACGATCCTTCACGTTTTTTAAAGATACTTCCGTACGAGGCTTCACGCGAAAGTGAAGGGGTGAAATTCCCATGAGGTCGGTTATCGCAGCCGACCGCTTGATTGACTCCCTACAGGCTTAATGCCTGCGATCCTGAGGGGGCGTCAGAGACAAATTCTCGGGAAACATAATCTTTAGCAATAGAAATTCACCGTGGGCGGGATCTTCTCCGCCCACGTTACATAATAGGAGTGGAAATCTATGATTAACAAAAATTGGAGTTTTCGCAGAGGTGACATTTACCTTGCTGACCTCGGCGAGCATCATGGTCACATTCAAGGAGGCACCCGTCCTGTTGTTGTCGTTCAGAACGAACAGGGCAACAGATTTGCACCGACCCTGATCGTCGTTCCTCTTACGACTGAAATCAAAAAAACAGACATGCCAACACACTACGTCTTGCGGCATCAACGCGGTCTGGACAAGCCATGCATGGCCTTGGCCGAACAGATCCAGACAATACGTAAATCGCAAATCATCCGCTATTTGGGTCATGTGCGACCAATCCATATGTCGTGCATCGACCTAGGCATTCGCGAGAGCATAGGCCTGCCGCCACAGCACATCATCCGCATCATACCACCTAACGAGCAAAAGGAGTAATTTTTATGCAAAATATCGATAGTATCCCTATCAGCACCGACAAGCGTTGCTATACGGTCGCTGAGTTGCAGAAAATGCTGGGCATTAGCCGTGGAAGCGTCTATCAGCTGCTGAAAACCGGTCAGTTCCACTGGTTTAAAATCGGCACCGCAATCCGCATTTCCAAATTCAGCTTTGACGAATGGCTTAATGGCCAATCCTGCTGATGTCAAGGATGTCGCTCAACTGTTCGACATCCTAACAATGTCGCTATACATCAACTAAAATATAGCTAGGTCAAATGACCTGGCTACTATTTTCGAAGGAGAATCCCCATGACAAAAAAGAAAAAGACTACAATGTCCGTCCCGGAGATGCAGCGCCTACTTGGCCTGGGTAAAACCGATGCGTACTGGCTTGTTAAAAAGCAATGCTTCGAGACCGCTATTATCAACGGCAAGATTCGAATCATAATAGACAGTTTCGAGCATTGGTATGCCCGACAAGTCAAGCACAAAAAGGTCCATAGGCCGCCGCCCGGCAAAGTACTTCGTGCAGAATCCTATTCCCCGCAAGAGCTTGCCGAAGAGCTAGGCATAGGCTTCAGTACCATATACGATATTATTCAACGTTACAACATTAAAACTTTTAAAGTTGATAGCTGGCTTCGCATTTCCAAGCGCGATTTTTTAGATTGGTATAAAACGCAAACCAGATACCGTACCCGAGCCGACCGAGCACGAGATGCTGCTCTTGAAGCACAGACGATGACAATGCCCGAAGTTGCACAAATTTTAGGTATTCCTCGCAAGGCTGTTTACCACATCCTCCTTTATGGCCCGGATCGAGACAAATTCGACTTCGTTTTTATCGCTGGCCGTCGGCGCGTGACCAAAGAGAGTTTCGAGCGCTGGCATGCCGATCAGAGCAGGTTTTGCACCGAAATCGACAAAACAAAGTCGGTTTTTTCGATGCAGGAAGCATCTGTCCTCCTGCACATTACATATAATGATGTCCGCCAAATGATTCAAAGCGGCGAACTCGCCGCGGAGAAATGCGGCGCAAAGTATTTGATTTCGCGAGATGAAATCCAGTGGATTTTGCTCCAACAGGAAAATAAACATGAAATTTGAGGTGAAATAATGGCATCAATCGTACATAGAAACGATCGTTTTCTCGTCGTGCATTACGAGTATGATGAAGTATCCGGAAAGCGCAAGCAAAAATGGGAAACGTATCGAACCCTGGCTGATGCAAAGCGCCGTAAGGCAGAGATCGAGCATCGTCAGGAGCTCGGCGCGCTGGATGTTCCCACCTGTAAGACCGTAAACGATCTCTTAAAAGAGTATATTTCTCTTTATGGCAAAGCAACATGGTCATTGTCCGTTTTTTCCAGCAATTCGCGCCTTATCAAAAATTATATTTCGCCGATTATAGGCAAAATGGATCTTTGCGAAATATCGCCGCGTATCCTCGAGAAATATTATCAGCAGTTGCTGAAAACCCCCGCTGTTTCCCATGTCACCCAGAAGCGCGGGGCAAAGGATTCCGGTTTTGTTCAGCCGGCGACAGTCCGCAAAGTCCACAGTTTGCTGCGGAGCGCCTTCAATCAAGCTGTCAAATGGGAGCTTATGGAGAAAAATCCAGCTCTCCATGCCACTGTTCCTAAGGCTGTACCCCAAAAACGTGAAGTCTGGGATGCTGAGACGATTTTTCTTGCACTCGATGTTTGCGATGATGCCCGTCTGAAGCTGGCAATCAATCTTGCCTTTGCGTGCAGCATGCGAATCGGTGAAATTCTCGGCCTGACCTGGGACTGCGTCGATATTTCTCCGAAAAGCATCGCAGACGGAACAGCATCCATCATTATCACGAAAGAACTACAGCGTGTCGACAAGACGGCCATGAAGTCCCTCGAGCAAAAGGACGTTCTCTTTATCTTCCCTCAGAGCTCGAAGCGCAACAAAACCATGCTCGTCTTGAAAAAGCCCAAGACGGAATCTAGCATTCGCAAAGTTTTTATCCCGAAAACTGTTGCGCGCCAGCTTGAGGCATGGAAGCGCGAGCAGGAGCGCACCAAGGAGGCGCTCGGTGACGAGTACACTGACTACAACTTGGTCTTGGCCCATGGTCTGGGCAGCCCGGTGGAGCAGTCACGGATTACTGCGATGTTCCAAGCATTAATTAAGAAAAACGACCTGCCAAAAGTTGTTTTCCACTCGCTTCGCCATTCCAGCATCACTTACAAATTGCAGCTGACTGGCGGTGACATCAAATCAGTCCAAGGTGACTCCGGTCACGCGCAAGCCCAGATGGTGACAGATCAGTACGCCCATGTCATGGACGAGAACCGCAAAAATAACGCCGAGCTGTTCGAGCAAGTTTTTACCGTGGCAAAATCCCGGATGCGCAAGAAGCATCCCCTGCTGTCAATCCTCCTTCCGGCATCGATCCGTCGCTTTTGAAAAAAATCTCCGAAAACCCCGACCTGCTCAAGATTCTGAGCGCGCTTGCCGACAATCTTGGCTAACCCTCCCCCATCTAAGAGAGCACCCGTGATCAAGTGCTCTCTTTTCATTTGCGTGGAATTATGATATATTATATAGTATCCTTTGCTTGATTTATGATGTGAAGAACAGTGCTGTATTTCATGTAAAACCGTCTAATATTGGCGCGCGAAAAAAATACGCATCTTCCCCCGTATTAGAAATTGTCTAACAAACGTCTAATTTGCCTGTATCTTCCATGAACCACAGTGAACACAAAGCGACTCTGCATCACGGGACCGCATGCATCGACTTACTCCCACGAACTCGGGTGAACACGGGCGAAACCGGCGGGGGGCTTCTCCTAAGCGTGGGGTCGGAGGTTCAAATCCTCTCTGGGACGCCAGCTAACAACGCCGAAAGCCTTTGTTTTCAAGGGTTTTCGGCTTTTCTTATATAAAAAACTGTGAAAAAGCTCTTTCACTATATGAGATAAAATCCTACTCCAAATTTGATTTTTGACAACCCCTCCGGAATCGAACTGCGGTTATAAGACAAAATCGCCAGCTAATGTTTAGCAGAAAATGGGCTGTTCTTGCTAATGAAAATACCTCTCCTGCTAATCAAAAAAGGCAGATGTTTTCAGTATCACGCTGTTATGGCAGATAAAATTGAATATGGTTGTATACATAGAGCGTCTATTTGCCCCGCATCGGGGATAGATAGGCGCTCTTTTTTGTCCAAAACCATGGGCAAATACAAGAGATTGGAGGTGTTTTATTTGAGCAACCCTGTTTATGCCGTAGACAAGCCGAGCGATTGCCATTACTGCTACTTCTGGACGAATGGCAGAAAGGGTTGCCGTCTGGGTAGAAATCATTGCTACTACTTAATCTCTTTGCCACCGAAACCCAAGTCGGAATGTGATGGCTGTCCCTATGGGCGAGATCACCCGTGCATTGGTTGGTGTACGAAAAAGGTCATGCGTGAAGTGGGGCTTCGTTAATATGGATGCGTATGAACAGGAATACCGCTTCTGCTATTTTGCCCGATGTCCTTACGAAAAGACGGATATGGCTTTCCGCAGCATTCCGCTGACAACAGAAAGTTTTCCGCAGAAAGAAGGTGGTGAAGCCGTGTGAGTTTCGATTATTTTTACGGTCAGCAAGGCGTGGATTTACTTCCCACCGTCCATGAGGGCGCAACCGTCCGGGCAATGGAGAAGAAAGGCATCCGCACCGAGAAAGGCGAGTTCAACCGCTGGATCAAGGCAACCAATGCCGTTATCCGAGACATCAAGAAGAAAATCGCTCTCCTGTTCGATTGGATTGCCGAAGCAAAAGCAGAGCTTGCCAAGCCGCAGGCACCCGACCTTGTTTCTCTGCTGAACGCCTATTACACCCAGCGCAAAGCCGGGGCGTATTCCCAAAAAGGTAAAATCAGCAACCTAAAGGAGATGAACGATACCTTCAATTATCTCCGGGCAAACGGCATTTACTCTCTTGAGGATTTGGAACGCCGTGTCAGCGAACACAGTGCTGCCACAGAGAGCTTGAAGGTTGGACGCTGATGAATGGATTGATTTTCCTTGCGGTTTAGAGTACAATAAAATTGTCGAAATTACTCAAAACAGTTCAAGGAATAACACCTATTACGAATTACGCTATCGCACAGGAGACTTCTTTCATGCTTAAACAAGGCCTTTACGAGCAAGTAGTGAATACCGAAATCAAAGATGAGCTGTGTCAGCTTCCGGAAGGCAGCAAGCATGTCGAGAAAATCGATGCTGCCGAGTCCTCCTCGGTCTTAACGCAGTACCTGTCCGAAGTCGTTCACAAAGGTCTTGACCGCATTGCCGGTGACGATATTTCTGCGCAGTTAAATCTGGTCAACAAAATTGTTGATCTGATTTCGCAGGAGACAGCGCAGGATGACCTGCGCGATTTTACTGTGGACGATGAGGGCGAGCAGTTATTCGCATTGCTGTCCCGCGATGATCCTATGATGCGCATCGGCCGGAAAAAAGCAAAGGACCTCCCTCGCCCCGAAACATCGATTGCGC
This sequence comes from Butyricicoccus sp. OF10-2, assembly GCF_003481925.1. NCBI lineage: Bacteria > Bacillati > Bacillota > Clostridia > Eubacteriales > Butyricicoccaceae > Butyricicoccus > Butyricicoccus sp. OF10-2. The sequence continues at coordinate 137,335 of NZ_QUMC01000002.1, forward strand.
AAAGCAGCTTATTTACCGGAGCAGTTCATGAGCCGCAGATGTTTTCCGAGCTGAAGAAAGAAATCGCCTCCGCAGACCGCATTGATATGCTGGTTTCGTTTGTCAAATGGAGCGGTCTTCGTTTAATCATCGATGATCTTCAGCATTTTGCGGACCGTGGCGGCAGGCTCCGCGTTATTACGACAACATACATGGGCGCAACGGACGTGAAAGCGGTGGAAGCGCTTCGCAAGCTCCCCAACACAGAAATCCGTGTATCTTACGATACCGAGCGTACCAGACTTCATGCAAAGGCGTATATGTTCTATCGTGAAACCGGCTTTACCACGGCGTATGTCGGTTCTTCCAACCTCTCCAATCCGGCTATGTCCAGCGGACTGGAATGGAATGTTAAGCTGACAACCAAGGATATGCTGCCAACCATTCAGAAGATGGAAGCAACCTTCGATAGTTATTGGAACACCGCCAGCTTTGAAGTCTATGAGGGCGGGTGCAGGGAAAGACTGGAGCGTGCACTGTCAGCAAACGGCAAGGCCAATCCGACAAGCGAGATGCAGTTCGTTTTCGATATTCAGCCCTACCCCTACCAGCAGGAGATTTTGGATCGCCTGCAGGCAGAGCGCGAGGTTCGCGGCTATTACCGCAATCTTGTCGTTGCAGCAACCGGCACCGGAAAAACCTTAATCTCTGCCTTTGATTACCGACGGTTCTGCAAAGCCTTTTCCGGTTCGAAGCCCCGTCTGCTGTTTGTCGTTCATCGAGAGGAAATTCTGAAACAGAGCCGAAGTGCTTTCCGCGCTGTATTAAAGGACCCCAATTTCGGAGAGCTTTTTGTGGGCAGCTTCAAGCCGAGCAGCTTGGAGCATCTATTTATTTCAGTGCCGAAAAATGTGCGGGAGGGTGTCAAGTGGCTGCCGGACAAGCAGGTCAATGTGTTCTTTATCACGCTCAACAAGGCGGACAAGGACTACTCACCGACTACCATGTACAACGACTATTCGATCAACGAAAGCCTGTTCCATTGGCAAAGTCAAAGCACCACATCCGACACGGCAAGCACCGGTCAGCGTTATATTAACCACCGGCAGCGCGGCAGCAAGGTCGTTCTCTTCGTGCGGGAGTTCAAGCAGGATGGCATCGGCGCTGCACCGTATACCTGTCTTGGAACAGCAGCCTATGTGAAGCACACCGGCAGCAAGCCAATGAATATTACATGGCATCTGGACCAGCCGATTCCGGCGAAGTATCTTCGCAAGACGAACAAGCTGGTAGTCGGATAAGGAAGGCATTTTATGAAAACAATCCGAGTGGTCGCCGCAGTCATTCGTGATGGCGAAAAAATCTTTGCCACCATGCGCGGCTACGGTGACTTTAAGGGACTGTGGGAGTTTCCCGGCGGAAAAATCGAGTCCGGCGAAACGCCGCAGGAGGCCTTAAAAAGAGAAATCCGGGAAGAACTGGCCTCCGAGATTTCGGTTGGCGAGTTGATTGATACCGTTGAATTTGATTATCCGACCTTTCACCTTTCAATGGATTGCTTCTGGTGTCAGCTGGTTCGCGGTAATCTTGAACTGTTAGAGGCCGCCGAAGCGCGATGGCTGACCAAGGAAACACTGAAAAGCGTGGAATGGCTGCCGGCTGATTCAGGGCTGATTGAAAAGATTGAGAAAGCGCTCGCTTTGCTGCCATCTTGAACTGTAATGCAAGGCGGTGCAGCCATCATCTGTGAAGCCTTTCCGGTATTCAAAAAACAGATATGCGAAAAATAATCGTCTTGCCGAAACTTGTTGACAGCGAAACCGGTTGGAGGTATATTGGTTTACACAGAAACCAGACGCAAACCGGTATTATGAATACCGAACTGATGCATTTATTCGTTAATCAGACAGCAAATCACATGAATGTTGCAAGAGGAGCATTACTTTGACCCATCTTTTCGCCCTGTCCACAGCGGCCGCCGATATTATGAATATTTCGCTTCGTTCCCGCCTGTCCGCCGCGCGGCTGACGTATATCGACAGCCTGCACGGCACCTCCCGTCAGCAGAGCTTCACTGCTTCCCTGCTGCTGGATGAGGCAATCCGCCTTTGCTGTCCGTCCGTGCCGCGCCCGCTCGACATTGCCGCGAACGAGAACGGCAAGCCGTATCTGACCGCCGCGCCGGATGTCCATTTCAGCCTGTCGCATTCCGCCGCATGGGCAGTCTGTGCGGTGAGCGACCACCCGGTCGGCGTAGACATTCAGCAGTGCCGCTCCTTCAAACCCAATATTGCCGACCGCTTCTTCCACCCCGATGAGGTGCAGTACCTGTCCTCGCTCTCGCCTGCCGAGCGCGAAAACGCGTTCTACACACTGTGGGCGCTCAAGGAAAGCTACGTCAAGGCCGACGGCCGCGGTCTGCGGCTGCTGCGGCAGTTCTGCGTAGATATCGCCTGTCAGCCGCCGGCAATCACCGTCGGCGCACCCGGTTCCCTATTTGTGCCGGATTTCCCCGATCCCGCCTACAGGCTCGGCGTATGTGTGCGCGAAACCGGCGCAGAAGCGCCCAAGCTGACCGTTCTGCGGAATTTTTCCGCCGAGTAAAGCGTAAAAAAGAACCGATATCGCAAGATATCGGTTCTTTTTGTGTTATTCCGCGTCTTTCGCCTTGCGAACCGCTGTCGCCAGCTGATCCGAGCAGCTTGTGCCGCGTCCGTTGCACGAAATGCCCTTGAAGTAGCCTTCAATCTGCTCCACGGTCATGCCCTCGACCACGCGGCTGATCGCCTGCAGGTTGCCGTTGCAGCCGCCCTTGAAGGATACGTTGTGCACGGTATCGCCGTCCAGATCGAACGAAATATTCATCGGACATACGCCGTGCGGCTTGTAGTCAAAATGCTGCATGTCTTTTCTTGTCCTCCCTAACTTATCAGAGCAGGGTGCGGATATGCGCCGCTGCCTGCTCAAATGTGCGTACCTCGGTATAGGACAGCTCACCGACCGGTTTCGGTTTGTCCGTCCAGTTGAGCCACACGCCGTCAATGCCAACATCGAGTGCGCCCTGAATATCGTGCGTGAAGTTGTCGCCGACCATGACGGTCTCCTCCGGCAGACAGCGGCATTTGTGCATCGCCAGCCAGAAGATCGCCGAACCCGGCTTATCCACACCGGCTTCCTCACTCGTAACAAGGCAGTCCACCTTGTCGGCAATGCCGAGGTACTCCAGCTTTTCCATCTGGATATCCGCCAGCATGTTGGTGCAGATGGCCACCTTAACGCCCGCCGCACGCAACTCGTCCAAAAACTCAGCCACGCCCGGGCGCAAGGTCATCTTAGCGAACACCGCATTCCAGTACACGCGGAATGCCTCGCGCGAATAGCGAACGGCGTTCAGGCCCATGCGCTCGAGTGCACCCTGTGCAAACAGCACACGGTCATGCGTAGGCGGCATGGCAGGCTGCTGCCGTGCCAGACGCTTGCGGTTGACGCGGAATGCGTCCGCAAACCCCTTGCCTTTGTCTCCAAACGTGCTGATGGCCCATTCCTCCAGCTTTTCGTAGGCGTAGGCGTCCCCTGCCCGAAAGCTGGTGTATAACGTGTCATCCAGATCGAAAAAAACTGCTTTTAATCCCATAAAATCCTCACAAAAGTTTTTCGTTATAGACTGCGCGGCTGCCGCCTACAAACTTCGGACGGCGGCGTGCGCACAGCAGAACGGCTTCGCCGATCTTCTTGGTCTCAATGCGCAGCGGTACGACCACCGGCTTGATGTGCATGCCGATCAGCGTTCCGCCGATGTCCATGCCCGCAGAGGCGCTCTGCTTGAGCGACTCAACCGCCACCGGATCATCAAAGCGCTTGTACGCAGTCGTGCCGAACGAACCGCCTGCCTTGGGCTGCGGAACGACGTTGACCTCCTCCAGACCGAACTGCTCTGCCACAGCACGCTCCACGATCAGCGCACGGTTGAGGTGCTCGCAGCACTGCGCCGCCAGTTCCACGCCGTGCTCATGCAGTACGCTGTGAATGCCCTCGAATACCGCTTCGGCTACCTCTACACTGGAATGCGTGCCAATCTTCTCGCCCAGAATCTCACTTGACGAGCAGCCGACCACAAACAGGTCGCCGATCTTCAGCTTGGCTGCCTCACAAACCTGCTCTGCCGCCTTCGCACTTTGTTCTCTGATTTTAGAAAGCTCCATTTTTCATGCCTCCCCTTATAAGAGTACTATTAGTATAACATAAATGTCGGAACTTGTTAAGACCCAACGGCGTATGTTGAGAGTGAGGAGTTAGGCGGTATCGTGATGATATTGCAGGGCGGGGTGAATCATTATCCACTCCTATCTCCTAACTCCTACCTTATACGAAGGGAGAATAACCATGCAGAATCATTTACAGACCAAGGAGAGTATCCCTGCCGGTCTGCTTTCGCTTGCGATGGCCTTTGTGCCGACGCAGGAATTTGATACGCCGTATGATCCGGTGCTCGCGTTCTCGCGCGGCACGATCTTTCCGGCACTCGACAAGCCGTTTCTCGGAGAGGAGGCCGTGCCGCAATGACCGACAAGGAGAAGCTGCTCGGGCGCGTGCGCATGTACGATTTCGCGCTCGTTGAGGTGATCGAGTACCTCGACGGCCATCCGGACAACGCTACCGCGCTCAAATACTACAACGAAATGCGCACGGCGTTTGACAAGGCCGCCGCCGAGTACGAGGACGCATTCGGTCCGCTGACCGCCCGCGAGGTGGATACCTGCAGCGGACACTGGACGTGGATCGACGATCCGTGGCCGTGGGAAGGAGCTGAGGACTGATGTGGTCATACGATAAACGATTGCAGTTTCCGGTAAAGATCAAGAATCCGAATCCGCAGACCGCCAAAATTGTTATTTCTCAGCTTGGCGGCCCGGACGGCGAGCTGGGTGCGTCCATGCGCTATCTCAACCAGCGGTACGCCATGCCGTATAAGGAATGCAAGGGCATTTTGACGGACATCGGCACGGAAGAACTTGCGCACATGGAGATGATCTCCGCCATCGTGTACCAGCTGACGCGCAATCTCACGCCCGAGCAGATCAAGGAGGGCGGCTTTGACGCCTACTTTGTCGATCACACGACCGGCATTTACCCACAGTCGGCCTCCGGTGTGCCGTGGAGCGCCGCAACGTTCCAGTCCAAAGGCGACCCGATCACTGATCTGTTTGAGGATATGGCAGCGGAAGCTACACCTTTACGAGAACAATCCTTTAGGCTTTTCGCACCATTTTAGCGTATATATCGCCACATTTCTGTATATTATCATACGCGGTATACTCATTGAATGATAATTGATCAAAAATTCCAATGAATCTCTATGGGAACCGTTTTCGTGCCCTTTGCGCGCCGACCGACAGTCACATAGTCAATCAGCGTATCGACCATCTCGCGGTTCAGGTGCTCAATGTTCATGTACTTCTCGACCAGTGCACGGCGGTTATCTCCGATAGCGATTCGCTCCTCAAGTTCTCGCATCTGCTTTTCGCCATCCTCGATCACATGCTCCAGCCGATCACGCTCTCCGGCAAAATCTTTCGACATAGCAAGATAGTCCTGCTCTGTCAGCAGTCCCTTTACCTTGTCGAGGTACAGATTGCGAATGCCTGTTGTATATTCCTCCTGCTTCTGACGATAGGTGTTGATCTCCTTTTGCAGGCATTTCTTCTGTTTCTGCAAATCCTTGCAGAACGCTACGCTCTCGGCCGCTTCATCCTTATCGAGAAATTCCTGCGCCATCCGGTTCAGCTCTTCCAGTACAGCTTCCTCCAAATGGCTGACCGCAATAAACGCACCGGGACAGGCTTCCACAGAGATATGCCGATTCGGACATTGCAGATAGTGCCGGTCCTGCGTCTTGGAGGACCGAAGCGTATAGCCGCAATATGCGCACCGTGCTTTGCGTGCGAAAATACCAATTTTTCCATCACTGAACGGTCTGCTGCGCTCTGCTCGCCGCCGACATACCTTGTCCCACAGTTCCTGGTCAATAATCGGCTCGTGCGTACCACGCACAACATACCACTGATCTTTCGGACGCGGCTTACACTGCTTGGTTTTATACGACACACTGCCATACTTGCCCTGCACCATATTGCCGATGTAAATTTCATTTTCCAGCATATCCGCAATCGCAAAGTATTTCCACAAGGTGCTGTTTTTGCTCACCGCCTGCTTGTAGCGTAAGCCATGCTGTCGTTTGTACTCGGTGGGATTGGGAATCCCGCGTGTGTTCAAAATACGGGCGATCGAAGTTTTCCCATATCCCTGTGCAAACAGATTGAACACCTCACGGACTACTGCTGCCGCTTCTTCGTCTATCAGCAAATGCCCTTTGCGGTCAGGGTCTTTGCGGTAGCCGTACAGTGCAAACGCACCGATATGCAAACCGTTGACACGGCGGTTGGTCAGTACGCTGCGAATGTTATCCGACATATCTTCCAGATACCATTCGTTTACAAGACCGTTGATCTGACGTGATTTCTTGTTGCCCTTATTGTCCGTATCCGCATTATCTACAATGCTGACAAAACGGATACCCCAGATGGGAAACAGACCGTGGATATACTTTTCCACCAGTTCCAATTCACGGGTAAAACGTGACTGTGTTTTGCAGAGGATAATATCGAACTTGTGCTGTTCTGCGTCTTTCAGCAGCCGCTTAAACTGCGGCCGCCGCCTGTCTGCACCAGTATAATCATCATCACTGTAAATCTGATAAACTTCCCACCCCTGTTCTTCTGCATACTGCACCAGCATTGCTTTCTGATTCTGAATGCTGCCCGAATCATCGGTCGTACATAGCTTGTTTTTATCTTCCTCGGATAAACGGCAATAAATTGCTGCTTTTTTCATGTTCTATCCCTCATTCAGATAAGAACAAGCTGTTTCCTACTTTTATTGTAACGCATAACTGCACTTTTGTCATTGCCTTTTCTCCGTAATTTTCGTTTCTGTCCGTTCGATACGATTGATCATCTCTACCCATTTCTCTGTAAATCGTTTCCGGTCGCAGGTTTCCCCTCCATTCTGAAAAACGTGTGTGCAAACCGCTTTGATCTGCTGTTTTGCCATACGGCTTCACCCTTCCTTTCAGAATAGCCTATGTTGCTCTCTGCTAATGTAAAACCCGCCTGCTGCAAAACAGGCGGGTTTTCTCATTCTACTCTCAAATCCAGTATTCGTTGCGGTCACTGTCCATGATGAAATCGTGTTCGTGCGAAACCTCGGTCACAACAGACGAGGGAGCGTCCGCCCATGTGCGGAGATTGCCGCTGTAACCGGAAACATCCGGCGAGGTGTCGCGTCCGGTAATCTGGCAGATTGCCTTTGCGAACGTCAGACGGGATACATCACCGCTGAGACCGATATTCGTTCGCGCCGCGTAGGCCACAAGCGAGTTCAGTTGACCAGACGCAGCCCAGATACGTAGGTAGCCGTTCTTCGAGATCGTGTAGTTGATCTCGTAATCGTCACCCTCGTCCATGCGAGTGGTATCAAATGCAGATGCAGGCAGAACGCCGATGGAAACGAAATACTTCGCTTCTTCCGGAATATCGTACTGGTATTTCGGAACGGTAGTCGTGCCGCGCGGCAGCCATGTGTTGCCGCCGTTAGCAATCAGACGATATACAACCGTGCAGGCTTCCTGCAGGGATACGCGATCATTCGGCCGCCACAGACCGTCCGCGTAACCACCGAACAACTGATAGTGAATATCCGTCAGCACCGGTGTACCGGACGAACCAGACGAAACGACTTCAATCTCCGGCGAACGGCCCGAAGCCGAACCATTGTCACCCGTAGCCGCGGCAAGGTTGGTGTACGTCTTGCCGCCCGCATCGGTCTTAAACTCAACCGTGATTTTCACCACGCACTTTTCGTTCGGCGCAATGTCACCGAGTTCCAGAGTAAATACTTTGCTCCGGAAACTCCACTTGTTGTTCAGAACACCGTCCACATAGACGTTATTTTTCAAAACCGGCGTTACCAGCGTGGTATCCAGCGCATCTTTGAGGATAACCCGTTTCCACATCTGGTTGGAATCGTTGCCAATCGTGATAGTGAATATAGCACGCTTGCGGTCTGCTGGAACGCCGGAGCCTACATTCACCACAGTTTTATCAACCTCTTTGGTTACATAAAACGCTGTGGTGTTGTCCGGCTGTTCTGCCGTGTCAGGAATCGTTACGCCCTTATCTGTTGCCGTGCCATGACCGTTATCGCCATCAAGCGAAGCCGTATTGGTAATCGTTGTACCAGCCGCATTTTCAAGCACCTGCACGTCAAAAGTGATTTCAGCCGATTCGCCCGGTTCGAGATCACCTACGAGCACAGACAGCGCATTGCCGCTCAAATGATACAGCGCAAATTCGTTGTTGATATACACGCCGCCTACCAGCTTAACACCAGTCGGGAGCGTATCGGTCATTACGACATTCTTCCATGCGGCAGTTGCCTTGTTGCCGTTCTTTGCAGTGATCGTGTAGGTGAAGGTATCGCCTACATTGGCAGTGGTGACGCTTGCAGACTTCTTTACGATCGGAGCAGCGTTGCCCTCGTCAATCTGTACGCCGCCGTCCGGCATGGGTGTTTCCTTGCCGTTATCATCGAGGATAGCAGTGTTTACGATAAACTTTCCCTGCGAACCATCATCTACGATTACATCAAAGCTAAGAACGGTCTGTGCGCCTGCTGCGATAGCATCCGGCGTGAAAGTGATTGTTTTCATCGTAACATTGTACGAATAATTGACCGTTGCCGAACCATTCTCCTGCACGTTTCCTGCAAAACTTACGCCGTCAGGCAAAACGTCAATCACTTTCATGTTCTCCCAATCAGCGGTAGCTGCTGCACCGTTTTCCAGGCGGATAGAATAGGTAATCGTATCACCAACTGCTGCGGTGGTCTTGTTTGCGGTCTTGCTGCTCGCATGACCATCTGCCGTACCATCTTCAATATCCACACCGTTATCCGTACCGCTCTTGTCCGGCGTATTGCTGCCGCTGACGAGGGCGGTATTTTCAATGTGCATACCGTAAGCGTCGCTGTTGACGGTTACATCAAAGCGGATTGCCTTGGTCTGGTTCGGCGCGATCTCACCAAGCGATACGGTCAGGGTCTTGCCGGTATTGTCGTACTGATATTCTGCGGAGTAGCCGTCTACGGTTACATTGCCGCGGAAGGTCAGTCCGTCCGGAATGGTATCGGTCATAACCGCGTCGCGGATATTCACATCCGCACCAGTCGCATTGGCAGCGTTTACGGTGTAGGTGATCGTATCGCCAACCTTGGCAGTGGTTTTGTCTGCGGACTTGGAAACGGTCAGCAGCGCGTCACCGTCCGCGATTGCTACGCCATCGTCCTTGTCCTGCACCGGGTCTGCATTATCAGATGTCAGCGTTGCAAGGTTCTGGATGGTGGTGTTGTACGCGGATTCGTTCACCGTTACGGTGAAGCCGATGATCTGCTTTGCGTCCGGCTCAATCGTGCCGACATTGACGGTCAGCAGGCGGGTATTCTCATCGTAGGTGTAATCGTTCGTGTTCTTACCGTTCAGCGTGACAGAACCGTATTCAAAGGTCAGTCCAGCCGGAAGAACATCGGTGATAACGCCGTTCTCAACCGGAACAGTTGCGGTATCATCATTCTTTACGGTCAGCGTGTACGCAATCTTATCGCCCACGCGGGCAGAGGACTTGTTTGCAGTCTTGTCGATCTGTGGCTTTGCCTTGCCGTCACCAACGGTTACGCCATTGTCCTTGCCGCTGGTGTCCGGCGTGTTGTCGGACTTCATCACAGCGGTGTTGTAGATAGTCTTGCCGTATGCGGCGGTGTTGACCACTGCAACGAAAGTTACCGTTGCGCTTTCTTCCACGCCGAGATCACCGACCTTGACGGTCAGAACGCGGGATGCTTCATCATAGCTGTAATCGTTGGTCAGCTTGCCGTTGAGCGTGACAGAACCGTACTGAATATCCAGTCCGTTCGGAATGGTATCGGTCAGCACAGCGCCCTTGATTGTCACGCTTGCGAACTCGCCGTTTGCCAGCTTGATGGTGTAAGTCACTTTATCGCCAACATTGGCAGTGGACTTGTCCGCAGTCTTGGTAACTTCCGGCTTGGTCTTGCCGTCACCAATCTCAACGCCCTTGTCCTTGTCCTCGGTGTCCTTGATGTTATCGCCGGAGAGGACAGCGGTGTTGTGTACGGTCTTGCCGTAAGCCGACTTGCCCACGGTCACAGCGAAAGTTACGGTGCGGGCAGCGTTCGGCTTCAGATTGCCGATCACAACAGACAGCTTGCGGCTGGCGTTGTCATAGCTGTACGGATAGGACTTGCCATCCACCTGCACGCTGCCGTCTACGAAGTCAAATTCAGCCGGAATGGTATCTGCCATTTTAGCGTTTTCGATTTCGTAAACAGCACCGTCACCGTTGCCAACCTTGACGGTGTAGGTGATCTTGTCACCGACATTCGCGGTTTCTTTATCCGCAGTCTTGGTCACATACGGCGCGGTATCGCCCTTTTTGACATACACGCCATCGTCCTTGTCCTCGTAAATGTTGGTTTTCTTGCCGTCCGCAGCGGTCACATAACCGTTCGTACCCTTGGCAACAGCGGTGTTGTAGATCGTCTGATTGTACATATCACCGTTGATTTTTGCCTTGAAAGTGGCAATCACGGTCTTGCCAGCGGCAATATCACCGAGGCCCACGGTCAGAGTGCCGTTCTTTGCAGTGTGGGTAGCCGCTACATTGTTCACATAGATGCTGCCCTCGATAAAGGTCATGCCGGACGGAATTTTATCGGTCAGCACGACACTTTTCCATGCGGAACTTGCTTTCTTATCGTTCGACAGCTTGATCGTGTAGGTGATTTCCTCGCCTACCTTTGCGTCCTTGACGCTTGCCGTCTTTTCGATGGACGGGAGCGCGTCACCGGTGCTGTACTTATAAGTGATCGTGCGGATATAGCCGCGATACTCATACGCCGGAATGGACTTGGGCGCGGATTCTGCCTTGCCCGCCGTAGTGACAGACTTTGCGATCTCCTTGCCGTTGGTGTCTACGAATTTCTCAACGATGATATTGTACTTGCCATCATTGTACTTCGCGTCATGCCATTCCTCGGCGGTATGGGATACCGTTGCTTCCATAAGGTTTGTGTAGCCCCAGAACGATTCTGCAAGATCGTTGTACGGATTTCGCACTTTCAGTGCTTTCAGCTTTTCGCGGGTAACAGTGCGGTTAATCATGCTGTTCACCAGCGTTACGGTTTCGGTTCGGGTAATCTCCTTGTCGGGACGGAAAGTGCCGTCGGGATAGCCCTGAATCCATCCTGCTTCGCTCGCAGCGTTGATATAGCTGTATGCCCAGTGACCTTTCTCTACATCGGAAAAAACCTTGCCGCTGGTGTATTTGAGGTTCTGGAAACGAGCCGCCAGCGCGGCGAACTCCGCACGACTGATGGGCGCGTTCGGTGCAAAGCTGTCCTTGGACTTACCTTCCAGCAGACCGATATTGTACAGCGTTTCGACCGGCTCATAGAACCAGTTCTTTGCGCTTACATCCTTGAAGGTGCTGTTTGACATACGGCGCGTGAAGCTGGGATAATCACCGTCATACAGACGGTAGAAGATCATAGCAGCTTCGGCGCGGGTCAGATCACCGTTCGGGTGTACGCCCTTGTCGGGATAACCGATGATGTAGGTCAAGTCCTTATGCGAATACACATACTCAACACTTTCGGTATAATCTGCGTAGGTGTAGTTTGTGATCGTCTGCGGGGACTTTTCCTCGTGTGTGACGCTGTATGTCTGCTTTTTGGCAATCTCCTTGCCGTTTTCTGTGTCAAGATATTTTGCCGTCACCGAGGACAGCGTGCTTGCAGACTTCGTGCTGACGGCAAACGAACTTGGGATAATCGTTGCCGCCATCGCCAGCGACAGTCCTGCTGAGGTGATTCGCTTTATGATTGACATTGTTTCACTCCTTCACTCCATTTCTGTTAAGTAATCTGAAATACTCAACTGCCCCGGCAGCACGCCGTCCTGCAGCCACCAGTGCAGCACTTCTTCCCCGCTCTGCCAGACGAGCGATTGCCTGCTGTTCTTTATTCATTGCGTCCCATCAGCTTAAAATAGGCTTTCGGGCGTTTCGGCAGTTCCGTCCAGAAAATACAGCGTCCGTACAGATCGTGAACGAAACTCTCACGGCCTAAGTAAAGCTGTACGTCCATTTTGCCGTTCGGATACAGGCACAGAACCCGATGACCGCGTTCCGGCAGTATCTTATTTGCGTTTTTCCATTCCATAGATAAACCTCTCTGTAAAAGCAAAACCGGAGGAATCCATGCGGTTCTTCCGGTTTGTGATTATTCTGTTGTCTGGATTTTTACACTATCATATATATCATCACCTCGCATTTCTCTGTCAGCCTATTCGTCCTCACCCCCGGCTGCCGGGAAACATCAGGCGGTCAGCAGCGTACCGACCTCACAGGCATTGCACCTATCTCGTTGTCCGATCTCATAGCCTGCGACGCTTTCAACGCTCGGACGGTGACTGATCGGGAGTATCATTATCATCTATGCGGGTCATCGCCTTGTCGGGAGCCGCCCGACAGTTCGCGGCTTTGCGCCGCAGCTCTCCGCACAGAATTTGTACCTGATGTTTGATGTTCAGTTGCCAAGGAGCAGTGAGAGAATATTTATCCCCTCACTGTACCCCCAAGAAAAACGCCTACTGAACACCCTGAAAATCAGAATTTTTCAAAATATTTTTTCAGATACTTCAAAATACGATTTCGGCGCTTAAGCATTGCAGCCTGCGTAATACCCAATTTTTGTGCATATTCTCGGGTCGAATAGCCGTCATAGTACAGCGCTTTAATCAGCTTTTTGTCACTTTCCGGCAGTGATTCAATAACTTTAGGCAACTCATCCAGCATTTTTGCTTCATGTTCTGCTTCTTCCTCAAGCAAGCAATATTCCTCCGCACTCAGTTCTGCGTTTTCCAACGTTTTGATATGTATACCATCCTCAATCGTGCGTTCCAGCGATATTTCGCTCTCTGCGGGAATATCCTCTCCGATATATCTTGCACGCCGGTCCATCTGCGAGTATGTATCAAATATCTCGTCCGAAACCTCTACATCCTGTCCGAACACAGTGATGATGTTTGCAACCACGTTGCCGTCCTTATCTTTAATCCGCTTGTAGTTGCGGTTTTTCTGCCACTTTTTCATTTTCAAGCTCCAATCTCAAAGTTTTTGTTTGAGATTGGAGATTATGGATAGCGGGCAATACAGGCTTGCCAGGAATCTATAAAAGAGCGAAATACTCTGCACTTTTTGATTTTAGGGCAAAAAAATAAAGCCTTTCGCACAGCTATTAAGCTATACAAATGGCTTTGCTTCATAAAACATTTTACAAATCAAAACGCTACTGACAACACCCTTGATTAGGATTGCAGTAGCGTTCTGATCAAATTTTACAGATTTGAATTTTTTACTTCAATATTTGTACATCCGCCCACATATTATCGCTCACGAAGGCATTCTGGAACTTCCGGCTGATACGATTCAAACAGACAAGTAGTGCCCACAGAAGCGGTTGCTGCAACAATTGCCAGTGCAGTAATAATCTGACCACCATGCACAATACACCAGTTGATAAATTTTTTCATAAAGATGCACCCTCCTTTTTACGACTTGCAAAATGTAATTTTATTTTTCCAGCAATCATCGTAGATGATGCTAAAAATCCACTGATAAGATAGTATTCTATATAACTGTTATTGGGCTGAACCCAAAGAAATACTATACATACAACCACATTCGCCAGCAATATCCATATACTTCTATTTCTGCTAATTCTACGACGTTTGTATGTAATCTGTTTATTAGCTGATTCGACCGGAGATAACAGCAAAATCAATATTGTTTCAATCACAATGAAGCAAAGAACTAAAGGAGGCTCAGCAATACATCTCAGAAAAACTGATACCAAGTAAATTCCTGCAAATATTATACAGCAATTCAAATGATTATCCGCATGGTATCCCCCTGCAAACAAGCGCAACGGAATAAATCCCAAAAAGTAAAATAAAATATACCTTTCTTCATGTAGTATAAATGAACACATTACCAAAATTACAATATTTAGAACTGCAGAAACAATCAATTCCAAGCCATACGCACAGATTTCCCATTGCTCATTTGATACAATAATCCGCTTCTTTTGGAGATAGTTACAATAAGAATCGACAAATTTCTTCATAAAAATACTCTATTCTCTCTTATTTACTTTACTATACCTGATACCCACTATTATATCGACCTCTTGAAGTATTTCAATGTCCTTGCAGAGTTTAGTCATGTTTTTGCAGTAATTAGTTGAAAAGATAGTATAACTATTATAAAATAATAGTATTAGTCGCTTCTAATTGGTATCCATACTACTTAGAATAATAGTATCGCTATACCTGAGGTGATTATAAATGACAGGTCTTGGAGAAATTATTCAAGTCAAACGTAAAGAGTTAGGGTTGACGCAAGAGCGTCTTGCTGAGAAAATCGGAAAAACCGCCGGATATATCGGCCAAATTGAACGCGGACTCAGTTATCCATCTTATCCGGTTTTATTACAGTTGATTGAGACATTAGAACTTGATGTACAATCTTTATTCTGCACATCAACACTCGAAGAAAGCGCAAAACTGAAGCAAAAATACGCACAACTCTATTCCAAACTCTCAAAGAAACAGCAACAATTAGCCCTTGGAATGTTAAAACTTATTTCGAGATGTGATTTTTAACAGGAGTATTTATGCGAATTGCAATTTGTGATGATGAAGATCAGGAACGGCTCAATATCGAAGCATTAGTCAAGCGATATGCCCCCGAATTATCTATTGTCCTTTTTTCCTCAGCAGACGAACTGCTGGCAGCAGCGAAGACGACATTTTTCCCATTGATTTTTCTGGATATTGAAATGGATGATACAAATGGCTTTGATGCTGCAGAAGAACTTATGTCAGGAAGCGCAAAACCGCTTATTGTTTTTGTAACCAAGAGCACCGAATATACGATTCGTGGTTATGATGTGGCTTTTCATTATCTTGTAAAACCTCTTAATGAGGCAAAGTTCCACGAAGTTCTAAAGCGCGCTTTGCGTCTGATTATTCCGCAGTATTTTACATTCTCCTCGAACGGCGAATTGTATCGTATCCCTGTACAAGAAATTCTGTATTTCGAGTCTCGTAATTATATGCTTTTCGTTCATACACAGCAGCAGATTTACAAAGCTCGCTTGAGCCTGAAAGAGGTCGAACCCCAATTATCATCAGCCAATTTTCTTCGTATTCATGCCAGTTTCTTAATCAATCTGCATCATGTAATTCGCATAACAAAAGACGATATAGAAATGCAGGACCATCAACTCATCAAAATCAGTAGAAACCGAAAGAAAGATGTCATTGCAGCTTTTACAAAGTTTGCGAGGGAAAACATATGACTTTGCTAATTGAAGCCCTCAGTGGTGTATTAGACACTTTTCTACTCTATCTTTTTGCATCTGGATTTTACTCAAAATATCGCAGCACTAAATACAAAGGACATTTATACTTGCTTGTAGGTATTTTTATTATCGTGATGAGCTGTATCCCTATGCCGGGTATACTTCGTATCCTACTTAGCTGGAGCATTATCAGTGTATCAACATATGCGATTTTTGAATCCACTGTTCGCAAGGCACTTTTAACTTCAACAGCATTTATAACCCTCAGTGTGTTGGTTGACGTAATATGTGAATATCCTTTTTATCTCTCCGGCATTTCACGAACGGTTATCCTCGGACAGGGGTTAGCACGCTGCATATTTATCATCTTTGCAAAGCTGATAAACTTGCTGCTCATTCTTTTTATTGTCACACTGTTCGGCAAAAAAGGTTTACTTGATATTCCATTCAAAGAATTGCTCCCACTCACGACCTGCCAGCTCGTCAGTGTATTTATCTGCATTGTATCATTGGAATTGGTCGGAACCGTATCGCACTTTCTTTTAATTTTATTAACACTTTCTATTGCCGGAATTTTGTACATCAACATTGTATTCTTCGTATATATGCGATCTATTCGTACAAATTACGAAAACGAGCAGCAGCGGCGTTTGGCTGAACAGCAACTCGAAACTCAGCTGTCTTATTACGAACAGATGAAATCCGCTAACGAGCAAACGCGAAGCCTGTGGCATGATATAAAAAAGCAATTAACTGCTGTTACTGCATTAGTCAAGGACAGTGATGTATCACAAGCAGAGTTATATCTCGAAACCATTACCAAATCATTCAATTCGCTTAGCAAAATCGTTGATGTAGACCATCCGGTTATTAACGCAATTTTGAATGATGCACTGGGAAAATCCTCGCTTGCCGGTATTACTTTAAAAATCGACGTTTTTGTTTCCCCTCAGCTTGCCCTGTCCCCGCTGGTTTTAAGTGTTATTCTCGGAAATACATTGGATAACGCAATTCGCGCGTGCAGCGGTGTATCTGCCGATACGCCTAAAATCGTAAGTTTAACTTTAAGACAAAAGGACAGTATTCTGTATTACCGCATTTCCAATCCCTATGACCCAGAATTTTCTTCTAAGAAACGCGAGGGTATTCATGGTTATGGGCTGAAAAACGTCAGTTCCACAGTAGAACAAATTGGCGGCACGATGCAAATCAACCAAGAGAATAATCTATATACCGTAGAGATTATTTTGAATTTGTAAAACAAAGGGCGATAGCTTCAAAGCTACCGCTCTTTATTTGTACATTTTACTGCATCAGGCCTGCCAAACTCTGCAATCTCATTGTGTATTTTACCGTATGTTGTATAATACAAATACACCAAATGAAGGGAATGACTCCAATGCAGTAAGTTCAGTTAATGAGTTTTCATCCAAGCCGAACTGCTAACATGGAGGTGAACAGCAGTATGACTATCAAAAAGTTTCTTGCAGGCAGTCTTTCTTCCGTAATGGTTCTCTCGTGTCTCAACATAGGTGTCGCTGCACTGGAACCCAACGCACTCGATGATGCCACGATCAATCAGTTGAAGGCAACCGCACAAAACGAGATTGAGCATTTTTTCCGTGAGAGCGATGAAGACCTCTATTCGCTTGTTGGCTTCCGCTTCGATGACAGTGAAGTAACCCAGTCCGACGGCTTGGTTCAGTACGAAACCACAGTAACTGTCAGCGAACGCCTTAAAGCACAGAGCGTTGAAGAAATGCCGTACATCGCTGGCTATCTGGATGAACTCGGCGCTTCTTCGTATGCCACAATGGCCGCATCCGATAAGGCGGAGTTGGCAAAATCCACTTTCGGCTTAGATCAGGATGTTACTCTGACAGCGGCCCAGCAGAATGTTGTTGACACATTCGTTCAGTCGATGGATGCAACTGTTGAGATGTTCGACGAATACATTGGTGAAACCAGCGATTTTACCTATCACATCAAGGTTTCTGCACCCGTTGCCGAGCCGGACAACATTACACTAACCGGCCTTGACGAGTTCGACAATGATGTCAATATCAACGAGTACGAGCTGCGGTCGTATGATGATATTTACCGAAATGGTGCAGAAGATGCGCAGGCTGCTGTTCAGAGCATGATGGTTTCCCCCGCTTGGGTTGCAACCAAGATCAATAACTACAACAGCTATAACCGCATTGCCGCCCGCGACTACGCATACAAGTATTGGTCGTCTTACAATCCGGCATATACCAGTTATAAGGGCAACGGCGGTGACTGCGCTAATTTCGTTTCTCAGTGTATCCATGCTGGTGGTATTCCCACCGATGCAACTTGGAAAGCCGATTCTGTTTCGTGGATTCGTGCATCCGCAGTACCCTCGTATATGGTAAACAAGGGTTATGCAACAAAAACCAGCTACACCAATGCTACGGCTGGCAGCTTTGCCTATACTTCGAGCGGTGCGGGTCATATTGTGTTAGTAAGCATCAATGATGGTGCTAAAATCGCGTACACAGCACACACCACCGATCGAAAAGACGCTGCGTTCTCCTCGGCAGATTTGAACGGCAATTACAGCTTCTATGTAATCAAAAACTACTAACGCATACCTGCTGTAACAACGATAATCATTCAGGGAGGTATTGCACATGAAGAAAAAGCGTTTTCGCATCCCAATTATCGGCTTGATTTGCTGTATGCTGCTGGGTACGATTGCTTTCGCAGTCAATGGCCGCAAAATCACTGCAACCTACGGCGGCATCACCATTTACCTGAACGGCCAGAAACAGGTTGCTACCGATGTAAACGGCAAGGTAGTAGAACCGTTGATCTATCAGGGTACGACTTATGTGCCGATACGCGCTGTCAGCGAATGGCTGGGCAAAACGGTTACATGGCAAGGCAGCACCAGTTCTGTTCTTATCAACGATTCTGTCTTTTCTGACAGCGACGTTTCATCTGCTAAAAATGTAATCAGTGAGTTCTTTACGCTGTTCGGCAATCAGCAGTATCAGAAGATGAATACGCTATGCACCGGCGATGCCGCAGGATTTGACTACAGCATTGGCGTATTCGGTATGAAAGAAGCAAAACTAAAGTCCTGCACTTATAACGGTGATTATTCCGCAAGAGCCAAAGAACTCGTTTTTGAATGTTCTTTTGCAATGAAACCCGCCGCAAACTCGGTGTATGACCCCAATCAAACCAGCACTACCTGCTTGATTTATGTAAAAAAGGTCGGCAGTCAGTTCTTGATTGATGAATTTGCAAGCGGTTTCTAAATTCTCAACGCATACTCTGAAACTTACAATATCACTCATAAGCAGACACCAATGCCAATCGCATTGGCGTCTGCTTATATTTGCGTTCACATATGTTTTTAGCTATTGATTATTAAGTATGTATTATTTATTCGCCATATCCTTAGCTGATTATCAGATACATCCACCAAATCCTGCTTTAATTACTAACCTTTGCATCTTTCTGCACCAGACATACCAAACTCTGCAAATCTATTGAAAATTTTACTTCAAATGTTATAATGCAAACATCAAAAACAATTCTTTAATACACATTTTATCATATGGAAGTGGTTCCCATGGTTTAACAAAAATCTGCATAGATTGCTACACCGAGCAACAATCAAAAGTAAATTGCAATCATGCAGATAAACACCGCATTGTTAATGTACCAAATACTATTCTACAATAAAAGCATGAATGATTGTCGCACCCATACGATGGCAATCATCGAGAGTACACCAGAATATGGAGGGATTATTAACACTATGAGCAAATTTAAGAAGATGATGAGCACAACGCTCGCAGGCTGTATGGCCGCATCCGCTCTTATGATGAGCGCAGGCGCAGTAAATTCGCAGGATGTTCCGTCCTCAGCACTCGCAAATTCTCAGTCGATTTCGGCATTTGCCGGTGATAATGTTACTGTCAATGTCGTTCATGTCAAGGCTGATGGCAGCACTACGCAGACTCCCGTAGAAGTAGCAATTCCCGAAGATACGACCAACGATGAGCAGGGTTCTATCATTGTAAATGCAGCTGTACAGGCGTCTGATTCTACTGGTATTATGCTTCAGGCTGCGCGCTCTGCACCGAATGGCCGTCGTCTTGGCGATTCGCGTACCGCAACAGTATATACAAACGTTGATGGCAACCAGGGAGTCACATTAGCCGATGGCTTGGCCGGAAATGTTGACTACAGTGGTTTGGCAGTATATATGCATAATATTGATCGTTCTATCACTAAGATGAACGTCAGCGTTTGGACTTCTGCAATGGGTCAGAGCAACTGCTATCAGCTGAGACGCGTTGTTAATACGAAAAGTGAATGCACTGTACTCTTTTATGATGATATTCAGTATGGTGCAGATAATTTTATCATTAGCCCCGGCGATAACATCACAGCTTTTGGCAGCGCGGTGTCGGGTTCTGGTGAGGTAACTACCGAACTGTACGGCATCTACTAAGCGCCCTATCAACGAAGTACAATGAAAGTAACCGTTGTGCTTCGTTGTAATATTATACGCAATATTATAGTAACCAGAGAAAGGGTGTATCGTATGAAGCTGAAACGCATATTAGGAAGTATTGTTTGTGTTTTCTCTCTAATGGCTGCAAGTATTGGCGCGCAAGCCGCAAATATTCCGGCACACACTACAGCTCAAATTGCTGAACAGGCAGCTACACAGACTACAACACAGCCCCGCACCGCCGTAAAAATCAATCCGCAGAGCGCGGACATTTATGCAGAGGGCATTCCGGCCACCTTCCCGAGCGAGGACGGCAAGACGGTTTACACGGCGCTGAGCTACAACGGCTCGACCTACATGCCGCTGCGCACGGTTGGCCGCTGGATGGGCAAAAATATCTCGTGGGACGGTGCATCGCGCACGGTGTTCCTGTCGGGTACTACGGAAAAGTCGTATCCGTGTGCGGATGACGATGCGTACCACAAGGAAGGCGTGAAATATGTCGGTGCGACCGGTCATGCTACGCTCGATAAGGGCGTAAAGGTCCTCGTGGACGGCAAACAGCAGACCTTCAAAAACCAGAAGGGCGTGACCATTTATCCGCTGTTTTACCAGAATTCCATCTATCTGCCGCTGCGCAACATCGGTGAGCTGACCGGCATGGACGTAACGTGGTACAGTGCCAAGGCGGAGAATGACGTGAACGCCATCTTCCTGCGCATGCCGCTGAGTGACAGCAAGCGTGCCGAAATGGAAACCTACGCGACAAATCTCATGAAGCAGCTGCTTGATATGCGGACGGATACGCAGAAGATCAAGAATTGTGCGTCTGCGGTGAAAAACGGCGGCTATACCGACTATGTAGTTACCGATAAGGCAACCGCCATGGCGGCGCTGGACTCCATCAAGCGCAAAGCGCAGACCATCCGCAGCGGCATGACCGAGCAGGAGAATCCGATCCGCTACTACAACAGCAGCCTGATGAACGAACTGGATTTCCTCATCGATAACGCGGACGCCGTGATGGACCGCGTGAAGAACGGGCGGGTCGTGCTCGGCAGCAGCAATCCGGATACGAGCGTGGTCGATCAGACCGCTGTCATGTTCGGCGCTGATAATACTATGCTGGACTGCGAACGCATGGTTCGTATGCTGCGGCAGAACATGGATAGACTTTTTTAATGCAAACCAAGACCATAAAAAGCTGAGGATTACCTCAGCTTTTTATTTATCCGACAATTTCCCAATTCCCATCTACCAGTTTCAGCACAAGCTCAAACTGCGAAATTTGCGTCATTTTCATAACATTATCCAGTATTCTACTGTCACAGTTACCATTACAGTATCGCTATGCCTGTTCAACACTATGCTTTTAAGCTGGCTGACCATATATGTAAGCATGGAATCATTGCTAACATAGTAAGATAGTCCTTTAGGTTGCCGTCGGCTATAATATGAAAAAGATAATCAAGAAATCCATAACACGCAACGAATAATAATCGATATACCGTAGCGATTATTTTAAAAATGTAAAACAACAGACAACAGCTCTCCAAAACGCCATTCGTCATCTGTGCATTTTACTGCAAAAATCATACTGAACTCTGCACTTTCAGTACAAATTCCACTTTTAATGGTATAATACAAATATGAAATAAACAATTTACATACTCGATTATCTTTCACAATAACTGTAAAGCATTTTATAGTCTTACCAGCTATATTTGAGTTAAATTATAATGGCTATTGCAGGAGAAAAGTAATGAAAAAGAACCTTTCCATTTCATGCATTCTATTAGCTGTAGTAACTATGTTCGGTCTTTATTGTTATCGAGAGCGTGAAAATAAAAATTTAGTTGCTTCCATTGAACCATACACCGAAACCGCAGTAATCTTATCAGATTATATTGATTTTGAAAAAAGCATTTATATCGGTCACAAATCCGACCATGAGATATTATATAAAAATTACGCTGATAACTATATCAGGTCGGTTGACTTAAATACCCAAGAGCAACAGGAACTTATTAAATTGGACACGCAAACAAACGGCACCATGACAACCTTTGATTATAAGGATAATTGGTTTGTCTGGTCCGAGAGCCAAGACGCCGAACTGCGTGTAGGAAGTTCTATTGGTGAAAATTGGGCTGTATACGCGGCTGACCTGCGTACAGGAGAAATCATATTCGTAGACGGCGAAAACGATTTCTTCCCTAAAACACGGAATTTTGACCCGCACCCGTGGTCGCTTTCGGTAAATGGCAGCTTTGTTGTTTACGCCAGCTATACAGCTAATGAAGATGGTATTTACCCTGCAATAAAAATTTATGATTTGAACAATCATAAATTGGAAATTGCAGATACAGCAGATTCCATGCAAACCACTTTTGGTTCACCGTCTGTGAATGACAAAAATGTTGTTTATCTAAAATATGATTCTAATGGCAGTTCCCTTTGGACATATGACATAGAAAAACATAAACGTATGTGTATCGAGCCGCCCGAACCGTTGCAGGAAATATGCATCACAAACTCTTTTATCGTAGGCGTTTCGGAGTGGCAGCCGCAAAAATCAGAATCGTTATACTGTTATGACTTCGCTCATAAGAAATGGTCAAAACAGATAGACGCCACCACGAAATTATATCCAAACAATATTGACAGCACCTTAGAATTTGCTGAACTGCAATCTTCAAACGATTTTATAACATGGCGTCCGATTACTGGAAATGCACTTTATGTGTGGGATATAACAACCAATAAAGTATTGGATTTGTCCGAAAATGTTTCTGGGTTAATTGATTATGTATTATATCCTTTTGATGAAGATTATCTGGTTTGGTGTGAAACAAATACACAAACGCAAGAAACTAAGTATCCATGTATAAAAATATCAAGTGAATCATAAAATTTTTGCGCTCGCCACCGCGAGAATAGAAGGCTCGTCTCAGAATCGAAACATTCTGCGACGAGCCTTTTTCCTCTTCGGTATTCGATTTTCACACTTCGTTACTTGCTACTTTTCCCCGTACAAACGCATACATCACCCGACGATTTTCCAATTCCCATCCACCAGTTTCAGCGCAAGCTCAAACTGCGAAATCTGCGTCATTTGTGTAACGCTGTCCAGATATTCCACCGCCACAGTTGCCGTTACGGTATCGCCGTCCTTGTTCAGCACCGTGCTTTTAAGTTGATTGAACGCATAGTCCACGCACTTTACCGACGGCATGGAACCACTGCTGACATAGTAAGACAGCTCTTTTTCCGTAGCCGTCGGATACAGCGTGAAAAAAGTGGTCAGGAAATCCGTAATATCCTCGCTCTCGGCCGCAGAAACCGTTCCGTCGGGTTCTGCGGCTTTTGGCGTATATGCAGATTTTGCAGGCTTTCCGGTGATCGTCGGTGCTTGCGTGATAACCATATCGCCGTTATCGTCCTTGTGGACCATCGTTTTATAAACGCTGAATACGGTGTCCTTTTTCTTGCCGTCCGAAATGGTTTGCGCTACCGTGAACACGACCGCAAAATCGTTTTCGCCTCTCTGCGCCACAGACCAAATCTGAACGTCCTGCACGGACGAGGAAACCGCAACGTCACTTTTCACGGTGTCAGCCGTTAAACGCTGCAGGTCCTCGGTCAGATAACCGGTCAGCGCATCGGTACGCTGTGCAACGGAATCCTTGTTGTTGCTCCATGAATAGTACGTTTTCGCAAAGTTCCGCACAAACGCTTCTACGCCGCTGGTATCCTCCACACGGCGCTCAACAATCTCCTTTTCGTGAACAGTATGGGTGTCAATCGCTGTAAAGTTCTTGTACAATGCAAACGCAAATCCACAGACGAACAGCAGCCACAGTGCAATCACAGCAGGCTTGCGGCTGTTCACCGTGTAAACGCGCAGTTTCTTTTGTTTCTGCTGCTTTTCTGTCTTTTTCTGAAACATAATTCGTTCTCCTTTGTCTTATTTTTGTGCAACCACAGCGCCGCCCCAGCCCCAGCCGCCGAAGCCATAGTAGGCCGTCCAGCCCTCTACGGTATCAATGACAGTACCGCCGATGTTGGAAATAATCTGGCCGTTGCCAATGTAAATGCCGACGTGACCCGCATTTCGTCCGCAGGTGTCGTTCGTTCGGGACTGGTATACCGCCGGGTCATTGTAAACCATCGCACCGAGCGGAATATTCTTGCTGGACTTTCCGACCGTATACAGCGCACGATTTTTGCCCGCACAACAATGCCGGTCGATGGATACACCCGCTTTGCGGTAAACTTCTTCCGCCCATGCTTCACAATATCCGCCAGCAGCCGAAATACCGTACTTTTCTGAATTTCGTGCCACCTCGACAATGCGATTCTGTGCGTCCGTTCCGAGTGCGTCACCGCCGGTCTGCGTCAGATATTGCTTTACCAACTTGACATAGAACATATTGCCGTAGTTATACCGCCAGCCGCCGTTGATCGGCGTGGAAATCTCATTTTTATAGGTGACTTTCACGCCGCCGGAGTGCTGACGAGAAAACTCCTGTGCCAGTTCAAAGGTGTACCGCTTGCCGTTTTTCGCAACGAAGTCCAGAAAGCCACTGCCGTAATTGTACGCTTGAATTACAGCGTCCATATCACAGCCGAGTTTGTCCGCCTTTGTCACCAATTCGGCGAAATACTTGCATCCCTGCTTGATACTGTCCTCTGTGCCGAGCGTATTCATCGGCAGTCCGGCAGATTCAGACGACTGCATAACGTCCTCCAGCTTGCCCTCGCTTTCCACCTGAATAATAGCAAGCAGGACATAGACATAATCGCTGATACCGTTCTGCCGTGCGTACTTCTCAACCATGGGTTGATGCGCGAGCACTTCTGCTGAGAGATTCACACCGATATACAGTCCCGAATTACTTCCGCCGCCCTCATCATCCGAAGCAATAATCAGAAACATCGACAGAAGTAAAGCAATCAGCAGTCCGAAGCCCAGGCACCTGCCATTGCCGCCTTTTTCATCACTTGCGCTCACCTCGGCTCTCCGAACGCCGCTGTTTGCGCGTGATTTCTCCGGTTTTCCGCTGTTTGAACTCCACACCAAAGGTTTCTTCGTCCAGTCCTTTTGGCATTGTATATCGTGTTTTCGGCTTGTCCGGCACCATCGGACGTTCTGCCGGACGGTCCGGCTTGCGGTCTGCAACCGTAGTCTGCGGCTTATCCTTGACCGTCGGACGATCTTCCCGCTGTCTGGGTGTCGGTTCAATCCGTTCCGACCGAGGTCGATTCTGCGGTGCAGACGGCTTTTCCGGTTCGGTTTTCTGCTGTTTGGGGACAGTTGGGCGCTCCTTTGGTGCAACACGAGTGCTTTCCGTTCTGGGCTTTTCCGTATTACCCTCATTGCGTTCTCTTTTTCGCTGAGATAACTGTTCCCGGCAGCTTGCCGTGGTAGTCCTGCGAGATTCCATCTGTGCAGCACGCGCTTCTCGACGTTTCTGCATGGTTTCCCGCACACTTTCCCGTGCAGATTCCACATTGCTGCGGACAGCATATTCCGCATTAGTCGGTGCGTCCTTGACCTTTTGCACGGTTTCTACCGCCTTATCCCGCACGCGAGATGGCGTATCCGCAATCTTGCCTGCCGTTTCGCCTACTCTCTGACCAAGATTCTTCTTCTTCGGCTGAACGGTTTCACGGCTTGCCGAAGTTGAAGCTGTTCTCTGTGTACTCTGCATAGCACGGCGCTGCGCAGAGCGCTTTCCTACTCCAACACCTGCCGCAAACGGCAGTGCCTTTCTCACAGCACGAGAAATCGTCCGGCGCGGCCGGTTTGTCATGGCTCGACCGACACGACCCGTGCCCTCATCACGCAGACCGATCATGCCGAGCAGCTTGTCGCGCTTCATGTACACGCCCGCGAACACAATTACCTGCAGCAATACGACCACCACGAACGGTTTTCCGTTGGCAATCGTGTACGCTAGCGAGGATAGCACCAGAACGAACGTGGTCAGCAGCGTTGTTCCCACTCTCAGCATAATTGTGTTAAACAGCGAAATCACTGCTCGTCTGCTTGTCCCAGAAAACGCCGGAATCATGCTGATCAGCAGGCTCACCGGCAGGAACATCGCGCTGATGATAAACAAAATCTGCGATAGAAGCATACTGCCTGTGAGCATAATCGCAAACGCCGACACTATCAGATTGAAAATCAGGAAGAACACGGATAGGCCGAACCGGCTTGTCACCTCGGTTACGGTCAGATTGCCATTATCGTAATCTTCCAGTTCCGATTTCACGACTTCTTCCCTGTCTTTGCCGCGATTCTCGTCCGGCGAAGTGCCGAGCAGGCTGTTTACCCGTTCTTCTCCGATATTCTCCACATTCGAATCGCCAAACTGCATGATAAGCCACGGCTGCTTGACTTGGATACCGAACAAACAGTCCCGAATCGCAGAAACGCCCGTGTTCTCGCCTGCCGTGTCCGGCGCAAGAATTTTCGCGCTCACATCGACAATACCGTTGCTGATGTCGCTCGAAAACTCGTTTACACCGGTAATTGCAGATGGTGCGTAGGCAATCAGCCCAACCGACACCACAAACACAACGGCGAAATTCAGCGCCGCATGAAACGCTTTTGTCGTTTCTCGTTTGACCAGTCCAACATAGGTGCAGTACACGCCAACCAGTAGCGTGACAATCGCCATCATACCGGGAAACAGGCCCGTGCTGTCAAATCCGCTGGCCGATACACCCGCGATCAACTGAATGTTTTTGCCGATCTCACTGGCGGCACTGCTGATGAAGTCGAGGTCATATGCCTGCTGAATCAGATAACCAACTGCATTTGAAATGTACAAATTCAGCGTCCACAGGAAATTCGTGAACAGGTAAATTGCGTACTGCGCCGTTTTGCCGATACCGTCCAGCCAGTTCCATGGCAGCCAATCCCACGAGGAATCAACGTAAAAATCAAGCTGGTAGTTATCAATGGGATACCTGCTGAACTCGTGCGCCGTATCAATGGTTTCGTCCAGCAGTCCGGCGGCGTGCGCCTGCACGGTGAACAAATTGAGAAAAAGAAAAGCCATCACAACCGCGATAAAGGCTGTAATGGCTAATTTCTGAACTTTTAAGGCATTTGTCACACGTTACACCTCGTTCCCTGTAACCGGCGGGCGCGTATCGAACGCATGGAACAGATAATCGAACATGACATGGAACTTGATAACGCCGATGCGACCGTAAAGGTCTTGGAAAAGGCACTGACCGTTTTCCAGATTGCGAAGCCGCTTCTGATTGTTTTCGTCCTCGGAATCCAGGCCAAAAAATTCAAGCGTTTTCTTGATCTCGTTAATATCCGTAGAGCGGAACGCAAACTTCATGCCGATATTGTTCTTGATATTCTCGTCTGCCACATCACCGGCGTTCTGGGTGACAAAGTAAACGGCAGCGTTCATCGAACGACCGGCGCGAACCAGCTTGTTTGCCAGCGTTTTGCCCTGTGCCACATTGAGGAACGCCCATGCTTCATCAAGACCGACCATCTTGAAGATACTTCTGTCCGAATGGATAAAGTCCAGCGCAAAGGTGGAAATGACGATCAGCATGGAGATAGACAGCATTTCAATGGTGGTGTAGTCCGCAGGCGCGGTATCCTTATCCGGCAGAACCAGATCGGCAACTTGAATGATATTCAGCTGCTTTTCAAGGCTGATCGTCTGCTGCACCTTGCCATTTGAGAACAGCAGGTGAGCAAAGTCATAGTCCGTGAACGATTCGATATGCTCGGCAATCGCAAGCGCGGTTTCCGAGCCATCGTCCCGCAGCGCATCAATGACGCGGAGCAGACCGCGCGTTTCGCTGTTTGTGACCGCACGCACCGCCCGTCGCAGGACAGGAAACAGCTTGCCGTCACGCGAGGAAATGCCCGTAAGGAAAGTCAGCACATCAAGCGCAAGGCTTTCTGCATCCTTAGTTTTCCGCATGATGATATATGGGTCAAGCATCCCCTTGTTTTCCTCGTCCGAGGTCAGATTTACAATATTGATCTCGTCTGCAATCTCCGGCAACCTCTCTTTCCAACGGCCGCGCTCGGATTTCGGGTCAAGGATAAGAGCCTGTGCGCCGTTCAGAACAGCGTAGTAAGTAAGCAGGTTGAACGACAGCGATTTACCGCCGCCCAGAGAGCCGAGAAATGCACCGGACAGCGCATTGGTGACAGAGCCTTTAACGCCTTGTGCCGCTTTGGCAGGCTGAACATAGACATTCTGGTCGGTATCGACATTGTAGCCGAGATAGATACCGTCACGCTCACCGAGCATTTGCGTTGCGCCGAATCCCAAACCGGCGAGAAAATCACTGGTGACATACTGCATATAGTCATTCATGTACCGCTTACTTGCCGGAATAAATTCGCTGTGCAGTCCCATCATATCACCGATCGGCCGAACCAGCTTGATACTTGCGTCATCGTAGAAATCGCGCACTTGGTTACAGCGGCGTTTGAGTTCTTCCACGTCCGGCGCGGTAACGCGCACAACATAGGACAGCTTGTACATGGATTCTTTGCTCTGGTCAAGAACACTTTCGAGTTCATCTACGCTGTCCAGCGCTTCTGCCACCTGATTGGTGGTTTCCGAGTTATTTTCCCACGCATGATTATCGAGGTCTTTCAGCTCTTTTTTCTTGTTGCGAACCGTATGTAATGCAGCTTTATTCGTGATAATCTCTACATTCATTGAGGTATCAATCGCAAAGTCAAACTGCTGTTCCTGATAGTAGAAAATCTCACTGGATGGGAAATCCAGTTCACCGACCACATCCGAAATCGTAAAGTACGCAACGTAGCTTTCCGAATTCTCGGACTTCATGTGTAAATACCGCTGTTTTTCCTCAATCAGACAACGGGCAGGCTTGATAAGATCATACTTTTTAACCAGTGTATCACGCTTGCGTTTTTTAAGTGGCAGCGTAAACGCAAAATCTTCATAGGCCGTGCCGGTCCTGCCGTAGATATGCTCCAGCAGATAGCCGAAGTCATTCTTATTTAGCCGACGCACCTTAAAACGACGCGACAGCTTATTTTCCATCAACTTTTCCATGCGGGAATAACGGCGGATTTCGTCGTTTGGCATACTCACGAAATCACCCATGAAAGAACTGCTGATAGCGTTTGCCGCATCGAACAGCACATTCTTGACCTGTTTTCCCACATCTTTCACGGACAACTCCTTATCCGTCACAACCAGCTTAAAGCCGAGGAAAAAGCGGTAATCGACCTGTGTATCACCGAGAGAAGCAATCAGATTTTCCGTCTGCTCGTCAATCTCGGCGCAAGCGATCTCTTTCAGTCGTCCGGTCACGCTTTTCTTGGAACGCTCCTGTGCGGCGCGGATACTGCTTTCTGTGCTAATCTGCAAAGCGTGAATCTTGCCATCACGGTTCTGCGCGATAAGCTGCCGGAAAGCGTCATGCACCGCGTCTTTCTGTTCCAGCGAGAGGAACGAGTAGTTGAACGGAATCAGTTCGTAATATGCAAAACACTCGCCCTCAATGTTCCAAACAAGGTTATTTTCAATATATTTAATCGGATACGGCACGGATAATCTCACTCCTCACTACGGTAATATCCGCGTTCTCGCGGTGCTTTTTCAGCCGGACAGACTTTCCGGCAAAGGTGACTTTCGGACGCAGCGCATAGGCGATTACCGAGCACACGAAACTGTACGGTTTCTTGCCGTCAAAGGTCTTTTTGCTCATAAACCACGTCACACCGAACGGAATACCGCACAAAATCAGCGGGTTATGAATAAGCACCAGCGGCGGCACTTTACGGAACATGAACACCAGCACACCGCTTACCGCCAGCCAGAGCAGCTGGGTCACGGTGACAGGTGTCGGCAGTTTTGCGTCACCGAACGAGTATATTACCTGTTCTACTTTCCATACACTGCTGTAACTTCTTAGTTTTTTCAAATTGCAGCTCCTTTTCACTTTTCTACATTATATAAAGGGTATAGGGGGAGAGGAACGAGTTCCTGCCGCAGGCGTCTTTCCTCTCCCCCTACACGGTTGATGTATAACTCCTTGTCGGCAGTTACACACAGCCGTGCTTCACCCCCTCACCATTCTCGCAGCGGCCCTCCTTTTATAGAACGGGATTCTGATTTTTGGCAAAGTGCTTATACACATTTTCCACACTGCCATACTCTTTGAGCAGTGCACCCGTATTGTTCTGCACGGATTCCGGCAGATATTCTACAAGCTGACACAGACAGTTCAGTTCTTCGATCATCATATCTTCATCAATCTCGAACGGCAGCTCGTAATCACGGATAACGTAGTCCGGCTCCTGGTCGGTCACGCCAATACGTTCTTCCAGCTCGTCATAGTCGATGGGCGGCGTAAACCACGCACCGACCAGCTCAATTTCGCGGCTCTTATGCCGCTTTTCGATGTAAACTCGCATTTCTAATATCATTTTCACCTCACCAGTTCAAACACGCCGTCTTTGGTTTCCACAAAGTCGCCCTCCATCGAGAGATCGCGTCCGTACTGCACGCTGTCGAAATACCGGCGCAGTGTTTCATCCGAAATCAGGCCCTCGTCCAACATCTGCTCTGCCACATCGGCCGTTGTATCACAACCGCTCCACAGGATAATATCGTCCGCGTGTTCGCAGAAGTCCTCGACACCGCTGTAATAACTGAGCAGCGAACCCATGTTATCCCGAATGTAGTCCGGCAGGTCCTCCACCATTTCGCACAGGCGGTTGACCTCCTCGATAGGCGTATACTCGCCGATCTCGAACGGCAGTTCAAAATCGTGGATGGCGTACTCCTCATACTGGTCGTTCAGCCCGATACGCTCTCTCACTTCGTCCATGTCGATAGGCGGTTCAAACCACGCGCCGACAAGTTCGCCTTCGTTGTATTTGCCGAGATTGGCAATATAAACGCGCATTTCTTCCATGTTTTCACCTCCATCTCATAAGAAAAGGCTGACTTTTCAGCCAGCCTTACGCACCAAGAATCTGATTGAACAGATTCAGCAGAACATCTTTAACGCCTGCCGCGTTGAACACCAGACCAACCGACAGCATGGCCACCACGAGAAAACCAATCAGCTTCGTAAACTCACGCTTGAAGCCGAGATACAGGCCGATCACCACGATAGCAACCAGCACCAGCGGCTGGGCGTTCGACAGCAGCCAGTTATACAGATTTACGCCAAAATTCATTAGTTATCCTCCATCTGAATCATTTCATTAACCGTTCTCATCTTCTGCTGAATGATTTTACGGTGCTTGTCCCGCAGTTCTGTGTTGTCCAGAATATCCTTGACATGGGACGTTCCACACTTTTCATCAATCAGCATGAGCATTTTCGCCGTCGGTGCCACCTGATGCGAAAACCAGTTCAGCGTCCGTTCCAGCGTGTACGGCTCGGGTGCAGTTGTCAGTTTGAGCGTATTGCGGTGCTTGCCGATAAAGGTTTCCCACATCGGGTTCAGCGGCCATTCCTCACGCGGTTTTCCGCTCTCCTTATCCACAAAACGCACATAGCGGTTGATAATGCCGAACGCTGTCTGTTCCGGATTCTCGTTCGACACAAGATCATACACGGCGTTGTCCGCCCGCTCATTTTTCAGCCGGATTTCAAAGCGGTTCTGAATGTCCGCCTGTTCGAGCGGCGTACCGTTTTTCACAAGCTGCTCATACGCTTTCTCGTAAAGGCAAAAGTACAAATCGGACTGCATCGAGCCGATGTACAGCGTTGCGCCCATGTGGGCGCTGTCCTGCTCCTGCCGACTGACCAGCCCGCCCGAGCGAAACGCCCGAAAACTGCGGAACACCGAAACGCATTCCTCCTTGCGGCATTTGCTGATAAGCAGCGGAATATCCAGCATACCCACCAAGTCATTCACCGCGAGGTCTACCCGTTTGAACACCGCCTTTTCTTTCATACACTTACGGAAAAATTCGTACCAAGTCCGCTTTTGTCCGTCCAGATACGCTTCAAACTGCCGACAGCCTTTGCCGCGCAGTTCAAGCAACACGCCCATTTCTTCCAACGGCGAGGTCAGCACCATCACGTCACCAATCCGGTAAGTGCTCGTGTAGCCGTACATTCCACGCGGCTCCTGCACCAGATATTTCATTTTCAGCCGAAGTACATCTTCAATGATGTGCTTCACATCCATTGTTGGAAAGCGGATACGCACATAGTCGAACAGCAGTGTCAGCGGCTCAGGGTGCAGCCGAATGAGCGCGTCTTTCAGCCGCCTGCGTACCTTTTGCGGCACGGATTGGTTTTCCTGCTCCAACCGGCGGTAATATTCCGGTGTCAGTCCGGCTTCCAGAGCCAGTTCCTGTTCGGATACGCCAATTTGCATCCGTTTTGCCCGAAAGTCCGTTATCCAAGTCCTGTTTTGCAATTTTACCTCCGTTTCTGATTGATTTTGTTCAAAGTTTTGCGTAGTTCGCCTATCTTGTCCGATTTGTACCCCCCTGTTAGAGAAAGGGGGTTCCGACGTTCGGGCGCGGCTGCGCCGCGCCCAACGCACCGTTCCGTGCCGTCGGCTTTCGCGCTGCACGCCGCCGCACAGACGGCGCGAGGGCATAGAAAAACGCGCAGAGTTCTTTTCTCTGCGCGTTTTGCGTGTACATATTTAATTTCAAAAAAGCAGCGCCATATAATCCTGACGCCCATCAAGTACACGGGTAACTTCTACATATTCGTTGCCCACAACACGATAGAACACAATCTGCTTTGCTACTACTAAAAACCGAATGTCCGTATCTACCGCATAGCGACTGCACAATTCTGTGCCCATAAACGGATTATCCTCTAACAGCATAATCGCGTCATACACCCGACGAGTTAATTTTGCTGCTGCTGACGGATTGTTAAGCTGCTCCCTAATATATCGTTCCGTTGCCCGCATATCTTCAACAGCAGTTTTCTTAAATTTAATTCTCATTCAGCAATACCCAACATAGCCCGGGCCTGCTCGGCAGAATAGCTTTCGGTGCAATCATCGCCCTTTTTCAGTTCTTTCACCAACCGTGCCAGAGCCTTTGCCTTAACAATTTCCGCATTATCTCCTGTCACTGCAAAGGGGAAACCGCCTGCATTTAATGACTGCTGAAAAAACACATTGATTGCGTCCGTGAGTGTCAACCCCGTTTTTGCATAAATCTGCTCCAATTCTTCACGAATTTCAGGATTCATGCGAATACGGAACATATCTGTTTTTGCAGAAGAAATAACATTATCCATCTTGCAGACCTCCTTTTCAAATTTAGTATAACACATCGTATTCTATGCGTCAATTATGTAGCTACATTGTTGCTACATAATTATTTTGCACACCTCCCAATCTCCTGCAAAAAGTCGTACCCTTTCGGCACGATCGGAGTATAAAACTCCGTAATCACCCCCTTTCCGGTATCGGCATAACCTCTTCCCTTGATATTCTTGAAAAAGAACTCCTTTTTCGTTTCTCCAAACATCATACTGTATCCAAGTTCGGACATTCTACCAAGCGCGACACGGAAATTAAACTGGTCGCGGATACCGTCACCGAGATATTTAGCATCCGGGCGCTGACAGGCGAGAATCAGGAAGAATCCCGCCTGCCGTCCCAGCATGACAATCTGCCGCAGCTTGTTGAGCACATCTTCGCGCTCCCTGCTGGTCAGCATTTCCATAAACGCAACGTACTCGTCAAACACGAGAAAATGCGGTGAAAGTCCGAGATATGCATAGTTTTCGCCGGTTTTGTAATTTTCCATGCGCTTCATATCCGCACTGCGTTCGTGCATAGCCGTGCAGAACTCGGTGATACACTGCACGATCTCCTCTTTGCGGCTGCATACGTTCGGCAGGACACTGGATAAGTCCGCTAAATCTGCGTTTTTCGGGTCAAGAATGTACAAAACCGCATTAGTTTCTAACAATGCCCGAATCAACGTCAGGATAAAGTACGTTTTGCCGCCGCCTGTACCGCCCGCGATCAGCATATGCGGCAGACTGTCAAACTCCCAATAGGTGTTCTGCATAAGCCGCATTTTGCCGTGCTCCACGCACACCTCAGAGATGGGGATACGGTTTGCGATCATGTCATACAGCAGCGTGTACTCCACAAATCCGTCCAGCAGTTCCCTGCTGACAAGCTCACAATACAAACCGCTTTCCAGCTTGTTTTCCAAGTGCAGCAGCGGTTCTTGAAACTTTCCGAGCGTAATCTCCGCCGTGATATGCAAAAGCCCGTTTTCCATGCGGTAATACATTCGCAGAAAACGGGCAATCTTCGGTTTTGAACTTGCAGGCAGGTCCTTAAAAAATCCCTCCGACTGTTTGGTGTCGCTCTGCTCATACCACTGGTTTTCCAGTACCATGCGCGCCAGCTTTTGCCGATGGCGCATTTCATTCAGCTTGTCCGGAAACCGGCGGTACAGCAGCCACGCCGTCACGGTACACACTTTTACACCCATGGCCGCGCTGAACAGCAGGTAAGCCACGGACGGACTGCGCCAGTCTGTGCGGATATTCAGCAGTACAAATGCCACGGCAAACACCGCGAACAGCAGGAAAAACACCGTTCGGAACACCAAATCTTTATCGTTCGGACGAATCCGCCTGCCGCGCTTTCTCCACAGCCTGTGCATTACGATTTCTTATCCGCCGGAACATCCTTGTGCGGCTGGCTGTTCTGTGCGGGCGTTTTGAGCACCAGATCGTCCGCCTTGATGTACCAGTCCACCTCGGCGCTGTTGCCGAACGTCACATGGGCGATTGCACCGAACATCGGATTGACCAGTTTCACTTCCGCGTTGTACGCAAAATCGCGCACCGGAACGCTCGCCGGAACACTGACCTGAATCATACGGCCCTGCTTGTCGCTTTTCAGATCGTAGGTGCGCTCCTTGACCACCTCGGACGGCGTGCCGTCTGCGTTCTCCTCGAACACCTCGCGGCGCATTGCCGAAAAACGCAGCGTGCCGAGCGTTGCTTCATTTTCACCAAAAAAACCATTGCTGAATCTCATAAATCGTACCGTCCTTTCTCGTTTACGCCTTTTCCATATCTTCCGCGTGTAGAATGTAGTCCACGAACGCGCGGCCGTTGATAACGTAGCCCTCAGCCGTCACGGACGGGTTCTTGAGCTTGACCGGCTCCATATACGCGAACTGCTTCTGACCTGCTGCGCCGTCGATCACGACCTCAATATCATCCGCACGCTGCACATCGCTGAACAGCTTGTAGCGGCGGTACAGCACCTTGGTCTGGGTGCCGTTGCGACGGGTGTCGCCGCGCTTTACCTCGGCCGGACCGCCAAATTCCAGATTGCCGAGCGACTTCGCCATGTTCGGAATCACAAATTTCAATTCCATAAAAAGACCTCCAAATTCTAATTCATTACTTCCGCGATACCCGCCATCACATATTCTGCGCACGGCAGGGCAATCGAGTTGCCAAGTGCGCGATAACGGGCATGATCGCTGATTTCTTCATTCTTGCAGCCGTACTTTGTCCAGTTTTCAGGCAGACCCATCAACCGCTCACATTCCAGCGGTGTCAGCACGCGCAGGAATCCGTCCCGTTCCTCACTCTCGTACCAAAACGAAAACGGCGCCGTTACACTCGCAAGCAGAGTTGGGAACGGTTCTCCTCCTCGTCCGAAGCTGGCACAGAACCCTTTCTGATCTCCGACCTGTGCCATAGTTCGCATACGCCGGAGGGAAAACGGTCTGACGATGGGTACCTGCCGCCCTGTTTGAGCAGCAGGCACTCCACCTCTTTGGGTGGCGGACAACCCGCCCGGACCGCTAATCGTAGAAAACGGGAGCACAGTCCGGGGCTTAAATAATACTTCTCCGGCACGCTGGCCTGCAAAATCCGCCACGACGAACACGCGCTTGCGCCGCTGTGCGAGGGCGGGTTCTCCCCAATACTGGGCGTCCAGCAGTCGCCAAGCGGTATCAGCGCGTCCCCCTCGCACCATTCCGGCGTGCGCCCATCCACGAGGAGGCACTGAAACCTCGGCACCTGTGAACGCACTGAGCATGGCTGCAAAATCCAGCCTGTCATTTGAAGAAAACGCTCCCGCAACGTTTTCCCAAATACAGAAAGCTGGATACCGACCATTGGTTGCATATCTCATCTCCTCGATAATTCGCATGGCCTGATAAAACAGGCTGGATTTCTTGCCCGCAAAACCATTTCTCGTGCCAATCTGCGACAAGTCCTGACAGGGCGAGCCGAACGTAATCACATCGACCGGCGGTATCTCTGCGCCGCTGATCTTTGTAATGTCACCCAGGTGCAGCATATCCGGGAAATGCCGTTTGGTGATGGAGATCGGGCGTGCTTCGATCTCACTCGCCCATACGGGTTCAATGCCGCAGTGTACCGCCGCCAATGGAAATACGCCGATTCCATCGAACAGACTGCCGAGTTTAAGTGCGGTCACGCGCATACCTCGTGCGGCCCATCATGCC
The DNA here is from genome assembly GCF_003481925.1 of Butyricicoccus sp. OF10-2. Classification (NCBI taxonomy): domain Bacteria; kingdom Bacillati; phylum Bacillota; class Clostridia; order Eubacteriales; family Butyricicoccaceae; genus Butyricicoccus; species Butyricicoccus sp. OF10-2. The sequence goes on from NZ_QUMC01000002.1 coordinate 173,850, forward strand.
GTGGATACGGCAGTTGCCGGTGCGGATTTTCTTGCCGCGTACACGGGCAAGGCAGTCGCAGTGCTCGTCCGGGTCTAAGTGTGCCCCGCAGTGCGGACAGATGTTGTAGTACATGAGTATCCCTCCTGCTATTACATGAATTGTCATACTATCTGTACGCTGAACGGCGGCGGTCTGGCAAACAAACAATAGATTTTATATTGAGTAAGCATGATCTTCTCCTTTTTCGGGTAATGAAAAAGCCGTCCTTCTTTGAGAACGGCTTTCGCTTTACCAGTTTTTGACGTAATATGGTTTGTATTTTAGGAAACAGCTTGTCCTGCTTTATTTTTGTCATTTTACGGTAATTTTGTTGTTCTTGTCACACCGCAGCATGAAAAGGCTTGTACAAATTCCCCTCAAAAGTTGTTCTTATCCCATCGTACCAGAGCAAAAGGCCAGAACAACTTACGACAACCTTCTCCGCCTGATCGACGACCCGGATGTTCGCGAGCCGCTCAAATTCCTGCGGGAACGAGAAGTCGTGCATTTCCAGCGGTTCGGAGATGCGCTGCGCGTTGTGCAAGATAATCTGGATGCCAAGAATTACTACGCCTACAACCCGTCCATCGACATCCGGCCCAAAGAGAAATAACGCATTTGCAAGGAGATGGTCCCTGACCGTCTCCTTTTTTGTGCAAATACTGCATCAATCCGGGGCACTGTGCAAAACAAATTTGAACACTTTACCGTGTAAAGTGACTTTTCTTTTCCGTGCATTTCTGCTATAATGCTATTAAGTAGCGCATATTATATATTTGCCTGATCACTATCGGACAGGCCTTCGCATAAATTTCAGTAAGTAGGGGAACAAGCATGAAAGAACAGAAATTGGTCATCACCGGTATGGGCGCTGTTACGCCGATCGGTATTGGTGTGGACGCATACTGGTCCGCACTCGTGGAGGGACAATGCGGTGTAGGAAAAATTACCCGCTTTGATGCATCCGAGCTGCCCGTGCAGATCGCGGCAGAGCTGAAGGACTTCGATCCCGCTGCCTACATGCCGAAAACGCTGGCCCGCACGATGGACCCGTTCATGCAGTTTGCCTTTGTTGCGGCCGAGGAGGCTCTCAAGGACAGTGAGCTGTCCATCGAGAGCGAAAGCGACCGTATCGGCATCGTCATGGGCACTGCAATGGACGGCGTTACCACCGTTGCACAGACGCAAGCTGCGTTCGACGCAGGCAAGCGCGTCGGCCCTCGCTTTGTGCCGATGACCATCGGCAACATCGCTGCTGCCCAGATCTCGATTGCACACGGCATTCACGGCCCGAGTCTGACGCTCAACACGGCATGCTCGGCAGGCGGCGACGCCATCATGACCGCAGCGATGCTGCTCCGCTCCGGCGAGGCAGACGCGGTTCTGGCAGTCGGCGGCGAGAGCATTCTGTGCCCGATCGTGGTTTCCGGTCTGTCGCAGGCCAAGGCGCTTTCCCGCCGAAACGACGACCCCGAGCAGGCGTGCCGCCCGTTCGACATTGACCGCGACGGCTTCGTTATCGGTGAAGGCGGCGGCGCTCTCCTGATTGAGACCGAGGAGCATGCACTCGCCCGCGGCGCAAAAATCCACGCCGTACTCGCCGGTTACGCGAATACCTCGGATGCACACCACGTTACCGCGCCCTGCCCGGACGGCGAAGGCGCTTCCCGCTGCATGAGCTGGCGCTCAAGAAGGCCGGCATGCAGCCGTCCGACATTGGCTATATCAACGCGCATGGCACATCCACGCCGCTCGGCGACAAGGCCGAAACGCTGGCAGTCAAGGCCGTGTTCGGCGGCCGCGAAAGCGCACCGCCGATGAGCTCCACCAAGTCCGCGACCGGCCACCTCATGGGCGCCGGCGGCCTGACCGAAGCCATCGCCTGCATCAAAGCCATCGAGGAAGGCGTTCTGCCGCCCACCCTGCACCTGGCAAAGCCCGATCCGGAATGCGATCTGGATTATGTGCCGAATACCGCGCGCAAGGCGGAAATCAACGCTGCAATGAGCAATTCGCTCGGCTTCGGCGGACAGAATTCCAGCCTGATTGTTGCCAAATACGAGAAATAATTCCTATCAAGAATACGCAGTTAGTGATTATGCATCCTTAAAATTGCGAATCTTTATCCTATTGCAAATAAAAGTAACAGGGACACCGGCACGCAGCCTGTGTCCCTGTAAGATTTTTCTTCTTGCAATTTCGTGATTATGTGGTATTATAATATTCGTTAAATGGTTTTTAACTCTATATACAACCATCCCCTGAGGTAATTATGAATTGCTAATACCCCATACAAATTATTAAGAGGTGATCCCTTGAGTCACGAATACACCTATGATATTTCCATGTTCCGCGACACATTTGAAACCCGTTTCACCTATCTGAACGGTTTTCTGCGCAATGTTTCGCGTTTCGGCAGCCGACCGGCACTCTTTGACCCGCGTTCCGGCCGCCGCTGGACCTACCGCGAACTGAACGCCGAAGCCAACCGTCTGGCGCATGCGCTGCGCGCGGACGGCGTCGGCAAGAACGACGTTGTCATGTTCACCTTGCTCAACTCGCCGGAGTTTGTTTTCTGTTATCTGGCGGCGCACAAGATTGGTGCGATCGCGTGTCCGGTCAACTACCGGCAGGGCGCAGGCGAGATTGCACTCGTCATTGATGACAGCACGCCCAAGGCTTTCATCTATGACGCCGAGTTCGGCGAGCTGTCCGGCGGTGCGCTCGACCTGTGCGAGAGCAAGCCTGCCATCAAGATCGTTGTCGGCGCGGACGATGCCGTACCTGCCGGTCAGGTGCGCTATGCGGATTACGTTGCCGATCAGCCGGAGAACGACCCGCCGATCGACTTCGACCCGCACATCTATGACGAGACCACCCGTCTGTACACCTCCGGCACAACCAACCGTCCGAAGGGTGTGCCGATCAACAATATCAACGAGGTGCTTTCCGCGCATGACGTTATGATGCACTTCCCTCTCGGTCCGACCGACCGCACGATGAACATGACCCCGTGGTTCCACCGCGGCGGCATCCACTCCGGCGGCCCGTGCCCGACCCTCTATGCGGGTGGCGAAGTTGTCATTCTGCGCGATTTTGCACCGAAGCGCTGCCTGAACTATGCCGAGAAGTACAACATCTCGTTCCTGATCGGTGTGCCGACCATCATTGCCATGCTGGCCCGCACGCAGGAGCGCACCCCGCACGACCTGTCCGCGCTGCGCGGCATTGTCACCATGGGCGCGCCGTTTGAAAAGAGCGCATGTGAGAAGTATATAAAGCTGCTCACGCCGAACATTTTCAACGGCTACGGCACGACGGAATCCTTCTGGAACACATTTCTGCGCCCGTTCGACCTGCCGGATAACGCAGGCTCGGCCGGCCGCTCGTGTACGGACGACGAGGTCCGCATCGTAAAGCTGCGCGAGGACGGCTCCCATTCCGAGCCGGATGACCTGGTCCCGCACGACAACGTGGCCGAGGGCGAGATTATCATCTCCTCTCCGGCAAAGAGCGCATTTTGTTACTATAATAACCCGGAAATGACCGAACAGAAGTTCTACAAGGGCTTTCTGTACACCGGCGATGTCGGCACATGGGACGAGAACGAGTTCGTCACCGTGCGCGGCCGCAAGGACGATATGATCGTTTCCGCAGGCGAGAACATCTATCCGCCGCAGATCGAGGCCGTGCTGAACGACCATCCCAAGGTCGCAGAGAGCGCCGTTATCGGTGCGCCGGACAAGCTGCGCGGCGAAGTTGTTGCGGCATATGTTGTGCCGAGCGACCCCTCCCTCACCGTTGAGGAGCTGAAGGAGTACTGCACGAACAGTCCCATGCTGTCCTCGTACAAGTGGCCGCGCATCTACAACATCGTTGATTCCCTGCCGCACACCGCGACCGGCAAAATCATGCACCGCGCCCTGCGCAAGCAAAAATAACCCAGACAGCACAAAAGGAGAATGGATTCGTTCCATTCTCCTTTTTTCATCTACAACACGTTTACAGTAATCCTTGCAGCGACAGCGCAGCCGCCAGCGCCAGCAAAATGGCGATCAGCGTTTTCAGCACGCGCAGGAATCGTTCTCTTGTGACAAACCGCCGCCAGCCGGTCGGCTTCGGGTCCGGAGGAAGCATTTCGTCCGGTGTCGGCTTATGGTCGAGCAGCCCCACGCCGCAATCCTTGCATTTACGAACATTCTCGACGTATTCCGCGCCGCATTTCGGGCACCAAGGCATAATTCGTTACTCCTTCCAGATGAAAATCGGCAGCGGCGGATCATTTTTTCGGTTCATCCACTCACAGCCGAGCACGGTATAGGTTCGGTCGTCGAGTTCCCGCAAGTGAGCCAGAAGCGCATCGCGCTCCTCATAGCCGTTTTCCTTGCCATAATAGAGCGCAAGCGCGATCAATCCGCCTTTTTTGAGCAGTTTCAGTCCCGCATCAACAGCAGGCAGTGAAGTCTCTGCGGTGGTGAATTTTGTCGGGTCTCCGCCGGGCAGACGGCCGAAATTGAACACGATGCAGTCCACCGTCTCCGGTTCGGCGTAGTGCGCCATGTTAGCGTGGCTGTCGAGGTAAACCTCGGCGCTGAGGTGCTCTTTCGCCAGCAGCTCGCGGGTCTGCCGGACGGCATCCTCCTGCACATCAAAGGCCAGCACACGGCCGATTTCGCCTGTCAGACGGCACAGCAGTGCTGTGTCTCTGCCCTTGCCCGCGGTCGCATCAATACAAAAATCGCCTTCCCGAACCTGCCGCCGGAGCACATCATGCACAACCGAAAGTGTGTTCATGCTCTGCCCTCCTCAAAAGCGGCCGCCGCCGAGCGCGCGCGCGATTTCGTCCCGCGCAGCCATGAGCGGCGCACGCAGCTCTGCCACGCGCTGGTCGGTCATGCGGCTGACCGGCGCAGACAGCGAAATCGCGTAGGACGCGCGTCCGCGGTAGTCCGGAATGGCGGCCGCAATGCAGCGCACGCCAAGCTCGTTCTCCTCATTGTCGAGCGCGTAACCAAGCTGACGCACCTTGTCGATCTCACGGAAAAACGCGTCCTCATCGACGATGGTGTGCTCGGTCCACGCATGCACATCGCTGTGCTGCCACACATCGCGCACCTCTGCGGTGTCCCATGTGGCAAGAATTGCCTTTCCAACGCCCGTACAGTACAGCGGCAGGCGCATGCCGATGCGCGAGAACATGCGGATGGCAGACGAGCCGTTATCCACTTTATGGATGTACACAATGTCCTTGTCGTCGCGCATGACAAGGTGAACGGTCTCATCCGTGCACTGCTCGAGCCGTTCAAGCGACGCGCGTGCTCTCTCAACAATATCCAGATTATCCACAATATAGCTGCTCATCTCGCACAGGCGCATACCGGCGCGGTAGACGCTGGTTTCCGCGTCGCGCTGCACATAGCCGCGCGCACACATGCTGGTCAGCAGACGGTGAACCGTGCTTTTGTGCAGGCCGGTTTCCGCAGACAGGCCGCCGATGCTCATGCCGTTGCGGCTGCGGCACAGAGTTTCCAGCAAATCGAATGCGCGGTCGAGCGATTGAACGGTCGATTGCTCCGCCATGAAAACGCTTCCCTTCGTTCCGTATTATAAAACACAACTCCATTATACAGCAAAGCTGCACAAAAAACAAGGGATTATTATGGTGTGGTCGCCAAATTGGGATTGGTCACTTGCGAAGCGGACGGAATTTGCGCTGACACCGCGCGGGCGCAACACAAGGCGAATTGCCCGAAGGGCAAGAGAAGGTCCCCTGGGGATAACAGTGCCGCGCAACTCGTTTATACGTTGTTGCGTCTGTCACCTGCGAATAAAGCTGCTGATAAACGCTATCTTGCAGGGAGCGAAATTTCTCCTTTTACAAAGCAAAACCACAGTCAAAACGACTGTGGTCTGCATAAAATTCAGCAATTAAACATTGAAACGGAACAGAACAACATCGCCGTCCTGCATCACATACTCCTTGCCCTCGGAGCGAACCAGACCCTTTTCGCGGGCAGCAGCCAGCGAGCCAAGCTCGATGAGGTCCTTATAGTTGATAACCTCAGCGCGAATGAAGCCGCGCTCGAAGTCGGTGTGAATCTTGCCGGCAGCCTGCGGCGCCTTTGTGCCCTTCTCGATGGTCCACGCGCGAACCTCCTGCTCACCGGCGGTAAGGTAGCTCATCAGGCCGAGCAGGTCGTAGCAGACCTTGATCAGACGGTCCAGACCGGACTCGTGCAGGCCGAGTTCGGACAGGAACATCTCCTTCTCCTCTGCGTCCATGCCGGCGATATCCTCCTCCAGCTTTGCGCAGATCGGCAGAACCATCGCGCCTTCTGCGTCTGCAATGGCCTGTACCGCCTTGAGGCGCTCGTTCTCGGTATCGTTGCCGGTAAAGCCTTCCTCGTCCATGTTTGCTGCGTAGATGACCTTCTTCGCGGACAGCAGGTCGCTCTCACCGATGACGCGTTCAATGTCCTCGTCCTCGCCAAAGCCCTCGAAGGTGCGGGCGGTCTTGCCCTCCTCCAGATGCGCCTTCAGGCTCTCGAGGATCTCCACGTCGCGGAGCAGCTTCTTGTCTGCCTTTGCAGCCTTGCGGGTGCGGTCGAGACGGCGCTCGAGGTGCTCGATGTCCGCAAGGATCAGCTCGAGGTTGATAGTCTCGATGTCACGGGCCGGATCGACCGAGCCTTCAACATGCACGATGTTCTCGTTGTCGAAGCAGCGGACAACGTGAACGATGGCGTCAACCTCGCGGATGTGGGACAGGAACTTGTTGCCCAGACCCTCGCCCTTGCTTGCGCCACGCACCAGACCGGCGATGTCCACGAACTCGACCACCGCAGGCGTGGTCTTCTTTGCGTGATAGAGATCGGTCAGCGGCTGCAGACGCTCATCCGGTACAGCGACCATGCCGACGTTCGGGTCGATGGTGCAGAACGGATAGTTTGCGCTTTCCGCGCCCGCCTGCGTAATTGCGTTGAACAAGGTAGACTTGCCGACGTTTGGCAGTCCGACGATGCCGAGTTTCATAATGTAATTCCTCCAACTTTATAAGGGGATTTTCTGCTCCCCGTTTTCTGCATAAAAATAGTATACCGCTTTCGCTGGAATTTTGCAATGTTTTGCGCTATACTAAAGATACCAATTTGTCTGCAAGAGGTGAAAAGCCATGCCTTCTTATGTCACTTACCATATTTTTGCGGCTACCGTGCAGCGCGTAACCAGTGATTCGGTCGCCCATATCGCGTCCTCCTACCCGGCAGCCTACCGATGGGGCTCGCAGGGACCGGACCCGCTGGCGCTCTATCACGCGCCGTTCCCGTCCGCGCTGCGCAGACTGGCGAACCGCGTCTGCACCGAGCCGCCCGCGCCGCTGTTCGAGTCACTGTGCAAAGCCGCCGTTGCGTCGCACAACACGGCTGCACTCGCGTATGTATTTGGATTCTGCACGCACTATGCACTCAGCCGCGTAACCTATTCGTTTGTTTCCGCACAGGCGGACAGGCTGTCGCAGTTCATGCCGGGCTACTCTGCCGAGGCACGCCGTCATTTAGTCGAGAGCGACATCGACGGTGTGATGATCGCGGATTTTGTCTCGGACACGCCCGCCGAGTACGAGGCGTACCGTCAGCTGGAGCCGGATGCGCCCGAGTCCCCTCTCGCGGCGAAAATTCTGGCGCAGGCCCTGCGGGAGACGTATGGCGTGCACATCACGCCTGCCGCCGTCTACCACTCGATGAACGATATGCGCCGCATGCACCATCTCGCGCATCAGGGTACCTCTGCGCTCACCCGTCTGCAGCGGTTCGAGCACCTGATCGGCAAATCCGGTTTTGCGTCCTCGCTTATCCGTCCGACAGAGCCGCTCTCGGCGGACTGCACCAATCAGGAGCACCGTCCGTGGACATCCCGCACCGGCGAGCGAACGGATTCGTTCTACGATCTGTTTGATGCCGCCGTGCCGCTGGCGGTCTCGCTGCAGCGTGCCGCTCTCGACCGCTATTATCAGCAGAAGCCGCTCGATCCGCGCTTTTTCCCCACGGATTTTACGGGCACACCCATCAAAAAATAAAAATTTGATAACTTAGCGACAGGTTTCGTATGACTTCGCTCCCTGAAATGGGTATTCTTGGTGCTGTTACCAAACTGTAACCATTGAAAGGAGTGAATATGGCGCACATCATTCCGCCATACTACTATCATGCGAAACCTGTTATCTTTTGTTTTGGGCGTGATTTCACGCCTGCTCTACCTGCTTCTGCGGCTCATCCTGCTGCTCGACCGCACGATCTGCCGCGTATACGACCTGCCGGTCTGGAGCCGGTTCGCCGGTGTTCTGCGGCAGGCAGGCCGCCGCCGTTCGGTCTGTGCGCTGAGCGTATTCGGACTGCTGTTCCTGCTGCCCGCTCTGCTGCTGACCCGGCCGGGCACGCTGCTGCTTGCGGACGGTCAACCGCTCGGTGTTATCGAGGACAGCGCAACGCTGCTGAACGCAGTAAACGCGGTTGAATCCAGCGCATCTGCCGTTTCCGGCACGGACTATTACCTGCCGCTGCGCCTGCAGGCCAAACCGGTGCGGACAGCTGCTCCGCTGCTGACGCAGGAGGAACTCGAGCGCAATCTCATTACTGCCAGCGGCGAGTTGGACACGCTTGCCATTATTTCGGTGGACGGCAAACAGACCGCCATTGCCGCCGATACGGACGGCGCGCAGGCCGCGCTCGACCAGATCAAGGCCGCGTACACGACAGCGGCAGACGAAAACGTACACTTCCTGCAGACCGTCCGCGTGGACAAGGCCGTTGCGCCAGCCGCGCTTGCAGAGACCGATTCCGCGCTGTATGATACCCTGTCGCAATACCTTGACGTGACCGCGACCCGCGCCGTCACCTACACCGAGCAGATTCCGTTCGACACCGTGACGCAGGAGAACAAAAATCAGGACCAGACCTACCGCGAGACCGTCCAGCAGGGCTGCGCAGGCACAGCGCAGGTCACCGCCGAGATTGAAACCGTGGACGGCGAGGAGCGCACGCGCACCATCCTTGCGCGCACCGTGCTCCGGCAGGCCACCGACGAAATTGTCGAGGTCGGCACGCGCAATGTCGGCATCGGCACCGGAGAATTTGCCGTGCCGCTGACCAGCTACACGTTCACCTCGGCGTTCAAGTACCGCTGGGGCCGCCTGCACGGCGGCGTGGACCTCGCCGTGGACGAAGGCACGCCGGTCTATGCCGCGGATAACGGCAAGGTCATCGTTGCAGAGGACTCCGGCAACGGCTACGGAAGCTATATCATCCTCGACCACCGGAACGGCTTCAAGACGCTGTACGGGCATAATTCACAGCTGCTCGTGTCGGTCGGCGATGTGGTCAGCAAGGGCGATAAAATCGCGCTTTCCGGCAATACCGGCAACTCCACCGGCCCGCATCTGCATTTTGAGGTGCAGGTGAATGATGAAAAGGTAGATCCCCAGCAGTATGTCAGCCTCGAATGACCGCCGCAATCATTTTCCATTCTCAATCAAAAAGAGATTGGCACAAGCCAATCTCTTTTTGATTACTCCATCGCCTCGACTTCATCAATCTTGGTGAGGTACTTATTCTGATAGAATTTGAGCTTCTCCGCGAACTGCGGGGTCTCCTTATACGCCTGCTTGACGTAGGCGTGCGTATCAAACTCGGCTGCGCCCTCGGCCAGCTGGATGGTATAAATGGCGATATTCGAGCAGTGGTCGCTGATCTTCTCAAGGTCATGCACAATATCCAGGAAGTGGATACCGGTCTGCATGGTGCACTCGTTCCGGCCCAGACGCTCGATGTGGCGGCTCTTGAGACGCTCCTTCATCGTATCCACAACTTCTTCCAGCGGCTCGACCATACGGGCGGTCGAAACAGCCTGATTGTCATAGCCGTCAACGGTCATGTCGAGCACCTCGGCAACCGCTTCGCACATGGTGCGCAGCTCCTGCATCGCACTCGGCGAGAAGGACAGACCGGCCTCACGGAACTCGTCGGCACGCTCGAAGATGTTCTGCGCATAGTCACCGATCTTCTCAAAATCGGACAGCGAGTGCATCATCTCGGCCATCTGGCGGCGCTGATCGACCGAACGGATGTTGTGGATGGTGGTCAGGTAACGGCCAATCTCAACCTCTGCACGGTCGAGGAAGGCCTCGTGCTCGTGGAAGATCTCCTCGTTTGCAGCCGCGCCGCCGAACAGCGGGTCGGTTGCCAGATGGAAATTCTGCTTGGCAGTGTCGCCCATGTCAGCAATGCAGCGCTGTGCCTGATCGAGTGCCAGAGATGGCGTGGTCAGGAAGCGAGGCTCCAGCTTTGCCAGCGGATCCTCCTGCGTCTCCTCTGCGGGCACGCTCGCCGTTGCCAGCTTGACCAGCAGACCGGTGAACGGCAGGAACAGCACCGTACAGGTAAGATTGAACAGCGTATGGAAGTTTGCGATACCGCCCTTGTCGATTGCGTTATCCCAGAAAGAGAAACCAACCGTGTACTGAATCGCATAAATGCCGATCAGGAACAGGATGGAGCCGATCAGGTTGAAGTAGAAGTGTACCATCGCGGTACGGCGGGCATTCTTGGAGCCGCCCACCGAGGACAGGAATGCGGTGATACAGGTACCGATGTTCTGACCGAGGATGATCGGGATAGCAGCCGAATAGGTGATCGCACCCGTGGTAGACAGCGCCTGCAGAATACCAACCGACGCGGAGGACGACTGGATGATCGCGGTAACGCCCGCGCCGACCAGCACGCCGAGCACCGGATTGGAGATAGCAGCGAACAGATCCGCGAACTGCGGCAGATCAGCCAGCGGTGCAACCGCGCCCTCCATGACCGACATGCCGATGAACAGAATACCGAAGCCGGTGAAGATATCCGCGATATCGCGGGTACGGCGCTTTTTTGCAATCATCATAATGATTACGCCGACAAGTACGATGATATATGCCAGATTCTTCGGCTTGAGCAGATCCATGAACAGGCTGCCGCTGCCCTCGCCGCCGGACAGACGCAGGATCTGCGCGGTAATCGTGGTACCGATGTTGGCACCGAGGATAACGCCGACCGACTGCTTGAGCGTCATGATACCGGCGTTTACAAAGCCGACAACCATAACGGTCGTTGCGGACGAAGATTGAATGACCATGGTAACGACCATGCCCATCAGCAGAGCAGTAACGACATTGCCCGTCATTTTTTCAAGCGTTTTCTCCAGTTTAGAGCCTGCTGCGCGCTCCAAACCTTTTCCCATTGTCGTCATACCGTAGATGAACAGCGCAAGACCGCCGATCATCTGCACGATTGACAGCACATCAAAATCCATATGCTTCCTCCCGTTTTGTTACATAATCATTTTCATTATTTCTTCACAATTCGCATACATTTTAATTATATTGTTTTTACATGGTACTGTCAATAAAAATTGCGTTAATACGCAGGCTTTACACATATTTAACATTGGTTTGCCTACCCGGCAGGGGCACAAGAGGGTAGACACCTGCGGTTTCCACCCTCTGATTTTCACCCCTTTCCCTTTGGATAGCACGGCGAAATTTGCAGAA